>CAZRFT010000117.1:0-1833 GCA_964599255.1 uncultured Neptunicoccus sp.
GGCCAAAATGCGGATGAAAATATGATCGAAGCTTCGTACGCATCCTTGTTGTTAGTAGGGCCAAAGCCAAACAGCGCGGTTTCCTTTCAATCGCTTGAAACTGCGCCCCTACAAATAAAATCTGTCGATCATGTTTTGACCGGAACGCCAGAGGAAAATGTGCAAGCAAAAGCAGATGCCTTTGCCACTCTATTAGAAAAAGCGGCTGGCGGCTCTATGGCGGGCCTAAACCCAAAACCGAGGGAACGATAGCATGCGCACCATTATGCTGATCCTTCGGTTACTCTTCGCCCTTCCCTTTATCATTTTGATGATTTGGGGAGTCCGCGTCACCGTTTGGGAAGAAAATTTTAGGCAAGCAGGAAACAGCGAAAATGGAGAGCTGGCTTCTTTGCAGCCCATTCCAAAAAACCCCTTCGATTTTCTGACGTCTTATGGGGAGACGCGTCGATTACTTGATACAGAGGCCTTGAACCGATCGCGCGTCATATCAGTTCGCGATGAATTCCCATTTGAAGCAATCTTGACGGATGGAGAAGAAATTCCTGATGCATCCCTCCAATTGCTCTACGCAAATGCCCGTGGCGCTTCGATTGGTGCGCAGTATTGCACAGAAGTACTTGAAACAATCGCCACGAAATGTGCGCTCAATCGTTTTACGGCCAGCATAAAGGAACCCCGCAGAGAGGGCGATACGCTATCGATCAGTTATGATTTTGATCTGGCTTATATTCCTGAACACGAAATTACATCTGGCGAAATTTCTCGGCTCAGCACCAATGACCTGAGCTTTCGTTTCGATCCGATCGAATCCAAAGAGGTACAATTTTCGGTCTTCTATCGAAAAGAGACCGTAATCCTGTCGCTGAATATGGCGGAAGAGCTTTGTGGCGTATTGCGCGAAGCTTATGGAAGCTGTGTCATCAGCCGTGGTAATTTGAATAAATCAAAGCGCCGGAGCTATAATTCGAGCCAAAAGAAATATGTCCGCGTTGATGAGTTGCGGCCGCGCTTCACGCTTGAGTTCCCAGGCATTGTGGAAACGCCAGAACGGCTACAGGCCTTGGCGGAAAAAGAAGCAAAACGCATTCATGAAAAATACCAGCTAGAGCTGGCACGCCATATTATTCCCAAGGGAAATTAACTTTGTTTCACGTGAAACACGTTAAGGTTGTATTAACAGCGATGCACGCCACCCCACACGCACATTAGCTTCGCACTTTAATCTGTTGTTTTTACACAAAAAAATGGGGGGATAATCCCCCCAAGTTCACCATTCAGGCTCAATTTTATACCGCTCTAGTTTTTTGCCTGCGGCCTGAATTCGTTAAAACGGGGCGTCTTCGCTGCGATGAAGGCGCCCCGCCATCCCTCTTAGCTACACCCCGATGTTGCACCGCAGGTGTTGCATTTCATGCATGTGCCGTTGCGCACCAATGTGTAGTTTCCGCAATCCCCACATGCATCCCCTTCGTAGCCCTGCATTTTCGCCTTTGCTCGCGCGTCAAGCTTCGGCATGGCAGCGGCGTCAGATGCTGCGGCTGCAACCGCAGCACCATCTGTTCCCGTGGCGGCAATTGCCGCCCCATCAGACGAGAACAACTCGGTATTTCCACCCTGAAGCACCATCAGCTCTTGCGGCAAACGTTTGCGCAAGTAACCAGACGAAGATACTTGTTTGATCACCGCAAGATTGTGTTCAGAGGCTTGTCCAATATTGGATTTGCCTTCCTCTTCACCGCGACCCAGATCGTCGAAATGCGAACCCACAGGTTCTTGATGCGCGAGATCCGTGCGATCAAGATAAGAGATCGCCAATTCGCGGAAGATATA
>CAZRFT010000118.1:0-7050 GCA_964599255.1 uncultured Neptunicoccus sp.
CTTTGATGAGCGTTTGGTTGTCCCAGATCCCAAGCTATCGCTTTATGAGGGTGCATTGGCCCCTTGGGCGAAGGGGAAAAGCCCGTATTTCAGACAGACGATTGATGCGCTCGCAGCACATTACGATTTTGATAAGGATGCTCCTTGGCGGGATCTGCCGTCATCTGTGCAACAAATAATGCTTTATGGTTCAGGTGAAGAGGAAATCCGTTTCCGCTATGACGAGGGCGGCCGTGTCTACGAAATCTCGCGTAGTTTCGAAGGTGTCATTCCAAACATGGAACGTCGTTACCGTGAAACGGACAGCAACTGGATTCGTGAAGAATTTGAGCGTTATCAAAATAATCGCCATTGCGCCGCCTGCGATGGCTATCGATTGCGCGCTGAAGCCTTGGCAGTGAAAATCGCCGAATTACATGTCGGCCAAGTGGTGCAGATGTCGATCAAAGAGGCGCTTGATTGGATCGCTTCGGTCCCTAAGTCATTGACAAAGCAGAAAAATGAGATTGCCACCGCCATTTTAAAAGAAATTCGTGAACGATTGGGTTTCTTGGTGAATGTGGGGTTGGAATACCTAACACTCAGCCGATCCTCTGGCACGCTTTCTGGTGGGGAAAGCCAGCGCATACGACTTGCCTCTCAAATCGGATCGGGGCTGACAGGTGTTCTTTACGTGCTAGATGAGCCGTCCATTGGCCTTCATCAGCGTGATAATGGGCGGCTTTTGAAGACGCTCGAAAATCTTCGCGATCAGGGAAACACAGTTATCGTTGTTGAACATGACGAAGAGGCAATTCGAACAGCTGATTATGTTTTAGATATTGGACCTGGGGCTGGGGTGCATGGTGGGAAAATCATCGCCTCTGGCACGCCCAAACAAGTGGAAAAGGCCAAAGGGTCAATAACGGGTGATTATCTGTCAGGTAAGAAGGAAATCACGGTTCCCGTGGATCGTCGAAAGGGAAACGGTAAAGCAGTGACGGTGACCGGGGCAACGGGTAATAACTTAAAAGAAGTGACCGTCGATTACCCGTTGGGGACATTTACTTGTGTGACTGGCGTCTCGGGCGGCGGAAAATCTACCCTGACCATCGAGACATTATTTAAGACAGCGTCAATGCGTCTGAATGGGGCAAAGCAAACACCTGCGCCATGTGAAGACATTCGGGGGCTGACTTATCTGGATAAGGTTATTGATATTGATCAGCGCCCGATCGGGCGAACACCCCGATCCAACCCTGCCACCTATACTGGCGCGTTTACCCCCATTCGCGAATGGTTTGCCGGTCTGCCAGAGGCGAAAACGCGGGGGTATAAACCCGGAAGATTTTCTTTTAACGTTAAAGGCGGGCGGTGCGAAGCCTGTCAGGGCGATGGCGTTATCAAAATCGAGATGCATTTCCTGCCCGATGTCTATGTCGAATGTGAGACCTGTCAGGGAAAACGCTATAACCGAGAGACCCTAGAGGTTCTTTTCAAGGGCAAAAGCATTGCGGATGTTCTGGAAATGACGGTTGAGGATGCAGAGGAATTTTTTAAAGCTGTTCCGTCGATCCGTGATAAAATGACAGCGCTGATGCGCGTAGGTTTGGGCTATATTAAAGTAGGCCAACAAGCGACGACATTGTCGGGCGGCGAGGCGCAGAGGGTGAAATTATCCAAAGAACTTTCAAAACGTTCCACAGGTCGGACTTTGTATATTTTGGACGAGCCAACGACGGGATTGCATTTCGAAGATGTTCGAAAATTACTAGAAGTGCTGCATGAGCTGGTGGATCAGGGTAACACGGTCATTGTGATTGAGCACAATCTGGACGTCGTTAAAACCGCCGACCACATCATTGATATCGGACCTGAGGGCGGGGATGGTGGCGGTGAGATCGTTGCGACGGGCACGCCAGAGGAAGTGGCCGCTGTCAAAGGTTCATATACGGGCAAATATCTTAAAGAAATGCTCTGAGCTTGTAATTGCGCGCTAACTATGAGACGTAAGCGCGCAAGGAAAACAGGACAGAATCCTTATGCGTATCGGCCTTTATCCCGGCACATTTGATCCAATTACGCTTGGGCATCTTGATATTATTCAACGTGCATCGCTGCTTGTGGATCGGCTGGTTGTTGGTGTTGCGATAAATCGGGATAAAAACCCGCTTTTTACACTGGAAGAACGCGTCGAGATGATCGAGCGGAATATCAAGAAAATCGATCATCCGAATTGTGAAATTGTCGCGGAACCTTTTGAAAATCTATTGATTGATAAAGCGCGCCAAGTGAACGCGAATATCATCATTCGCGGTCTGCGGGCGGTGTCTGACTTTGAATATGAATTCCAATTGGTGGGTATGAACCGCGCCATGGATTCAGAAATTGAAACCGTATTTTTGATGGCAGAGGCAAAGCATCAAGCGATCGCCTCTCGGCTTGTCAAAGAAATCGCACGTCTGGGTGGCGACGTGTCTAAATTTGTAACCCCAGGCGTAGAAAAGGCATTGATTGCCAAATACGCGAAATAAATGGAGCAAGATAATGGGCGATTATAAAGACCCTGAAAATACAATCGTAATGGAACTTTCAACAGGCACAATTGCAATTGAGCTTTTGCCTGATGTAGCACCAGAGCATTCCGCACGTATGAAAGAATTGGCCCGCGAAGGGGCTTACGATAATGTCGTCTTTCACCGCGTGATCGAAGGTTTCATGGCGCAAACAGGTGATGTGGCGCATGGCAATATGATGAAAGATTTTTCGATTGGTCGTGCGGGAACAGGTGGATCGGATAAGCCAAATGTTAAAGCGGAGTTTTCCAATCTTCCGCATGATCGTGGAACATTAGGGGCAGCGCGATCGCAAGATCCAAATTCGGCCAATTCACAATTCTTTATTAACTTCAGTGACAACCACTTCTTAAACGGTCAATATACAGTTTACGGGCGTGTTATTGATGGCATGGATCATGTGGACCGTATTAAACGCGGCGAGCCACCCCAAGACCCAGACCGGATGATCTCGGTTAAAGTGGCCGCAGATTTGTAAGGCCCTGTAACATGATGAAATTGTTACAAACAATTCTCTTAGGTGTCGCATTAATTGCGGCACTTCCCACGTTTGCAGCCGACCCCGAAAACACCCTTGTGATTGAGGTTGCGGGTGAAAATGGAGGGACAATCGAAATAGAGCTGTTACCTGAATTGGCACCCAATCACGTTGAGCGTGTAAAGGTGCTGGCCCGCGATGGGCTTTATAACAATGTGGCTTTTCACCGGGTCATTGAAGGTTTCATGGCACAAACGGGTGATGTGACACATGGTAAGATTGATGGCTATTTGGCTCAATATGCGGGTCAGGGCGGGTCAAATTACCCAAACTTGATGGCTGAATTCACGGGCGAACCATATCGTGAAGGGATTGTTGGAATGGCACGTGGTCAAAATGAGAACAGCGCCAATTCGCAATTTTTCATCATGAATAAACCCGATGCCGATAAAGAACGCGCCACCAGAATTAACGAGTTCTTAACGGGCAAATATACAGTTTTGGGTCGTGTGATTTCAGGACAATCGGTGGTCAATGCCATTAAACTTGGTAATCCTGAAATGAATGGCTCGGTATTTGATGCGCCTGATTATATGGCACGCGTTTATATCAAAGCGGACCAAGCTGACGCTCAATAAATAGACCGTGATCGCGGCTATCTATTTTTAAAAGATTGGGTAACCTCATCTTCAGAAATGAAGGTGAGGTTTTTTCATGCGGATTGCGCTTTACGCTATTGCCCTAATTTTTGCTTTCACGACGTCCCTGCTTGCCCAAGTAAGCCAATGGTCAGGTGTGGGCGGTTCATGGCAGAATACCGATTTTTCCAAGTCCTCTATCAATTTCAACGAAATATTGGATGGTGGACCTGGTAAGGACGGAATTCCAGCTATAACAAATCCGTCCTTTTTAAATGTCGCGGACGAAAATCGGCTTTCCGATCTGGAACCGGTGATGACAGTCGAACTTGAAGGGGAAGTGCCGCGCGCCTATCCCATTCGATATTTGATGTGGCATGAGATTGTGAATGATAGTGCAGGGGATCACCACTTCGCAGTGACTTTTTGCCCGCTATGTAATTCTGGCATTGTTTTTGATCGAAGATTTGATGGCGGAATTATTGAACTCGGCGTTTCAGGTCTGCTGCGGAATTCAGACATGGTGATGTATGACCGCGGCACCGAAAGCTGATGGCAGCAATTCACCGGCGAAGGGATTGTGGGCACCTATACGGGACGTAAACTGGATAAAATTCCCGGCTGGATGGAAAGCTGGGGCGATTTCAAAAAACGTAACCCCAATGGCTTGGTGCAGGATGAACCAAATGCGCGCCGCCAATATGGGATCAATCCCTATATTCAGTACGACAGCGGTTCATTTTCCCTTTATCGCGGTGAAAGTCCCCCACATGGCATAAACCCCGTTGAAAGGGTGATCGTGATTGAAGACAATGCTTGGCCCTTGTCGCGACTAAGAAGAGCGGTTCGATTGATTGAGAAGGGTTACACAATCACTTGGTCGCCAGGGCTCGCATCAGCGCTTGATACGCGTCAGATTTCTGCTGGTAAAGATGTCGGATCCATTCGCGTTCAAGATGCGGACGGAAATGATGTGGTCCACGATGTCGCTTTTGCCTTTGCCTTTCATGCGTTTTTTCCAGAGGGAAACTGGATGGTTGGGCACTAGAAGGCGATGCGCTATTTCAGCGTGATTAATGCGTGTTTTTTCTTGGACGCCGACAGTTTCAACCCATCTCCAATTTGATCTTGGGTAATCATATAGCCCGCGTCGGTCACCGCATCATCGTTTAAACGTGCACCCCCGCCTGAGATGATCCGTTTTGCTTCTTTCCCAGATGGCGCTAAGCCAGAACGCACCAAGGCTTGGGTCAGGCTTAGACCCTCGTCCAACTCATCACTGGAAAGTTCTAGGCGTGGTAAATCTTCACCCAATCCACCTTCTTCAAAGACTTTTTGGGCAGTTTCTGCGGCTGCGGAGGCAGCATCAGCGCCATGGCAAAGTGTGGTCACTTCGTTAGCCAGAACAATTTTTGCCTCATTAATTTCTTGCCCTTCAAGTGCGCCAAGGCGCGCACATTCATCAAGTGGCAATTCTGTGAAAAGACGGAGGAATTTTTCGACATCGGCATCCAAAGTGTTGCGCCAGAATTGCCAGAAATCGTAGGCGCTTAGGCGCTCTTCGTTCAGCCAAATCGCGCCAGATGCCGATTTACCCATTTTTGACCCATCGGCCTTCGTCAGAAGCGGTGTGGTCAGGCCAAAAACCTGTGTTTCATTGATCCTACGGGTCAGATCTATCCCGTTGACGATATTACCCCATTGGTCAGAGCCGCCCATTTGTAACAAGCAACCGAAGCGTTTGTTCAGCTCCATGAAGTCATAGGCTTGCAGCAGCATGTAGTTGAATTCTAAGAATGTCAGCGGCTGTTCGCGATCTAGGCGAAGCTTCACGCTTTCCATTGTGACCATACGATTGATCGTGAAATGACGGCCATAGTCGCGCAGAAATGGAATGTAGCTAAGGTCATCGAGCCATTCGGCATTGTTTGGCTGCACCGCATCCGTATTACCATCCCCAAAGCTTACGTATTTAGAGAAGACTTTTCGAATACCTTGAATGTTGTTTTCGATGGTCTCGTTCGAGATCAGCTGTCGCGCTTCATCCTTGCCTGAAGGATCCCCAATTTTGGTTGTGCCGCCACCCATCAAAACTATTGGTTTATGACCCGTTTTTTGAAGCCAGCGGAGCATCATGATTTGAATAAGCGAACCCACATGCAAACTATCAGCGGTTGCATCAAAACCGATATAGGCTGGAACGACACCATTAAGAAGCGCTGTGTCGAGACCCTCAAGATCGGTGCAATCTTGGATGAAACCGCGGGATTGCATAACCTCTAAAAATTCTGATTTTGGCTGATAAGTCATAATGCTTTGCTATTGGTTTTTTTGTGCTAACAGCCTTTAATCTTGGGAGAAGAGAAAGGGAAGAGGGATGATTGAAAAACGCCCCACCGCTTGTTTGGGCTTGATGTCTGGAACATCGCTTGATGGAGTTGATGGCGCGTTAATTATCACCGACGGAGAGACCATCCAGGGCTTCGGCCCATCCCACTATCGCCCCTATAGCGATGTGGAACGTCAGGAGCTTCAAAAGGTATTGGGGCGCTGGCAGGACGATGACGGGTTCGAAATTGCAGAGGAAATTGTTCTGAGTGCGCATTTTGATGTGGTTCAGAAGTTTGCTGAGGCAGAGATAGTGGGTTTTCACGGGCAAACCTTAGCACATGATCCCGAGGGTGGACGGACCCACCAACTTGGTAATGGTTGGACATTGGCGCAAATGGTGGAAAAACCTGTGGTTTGGGATTTTCGAACTGCGGATGTAGCAGCGGGCGGTCAAGGCGCGCCGCTTGCGCCGTTTTTTCATTTTGCTTGTGCAAAGGCGTTGGGCACACGATCACCGATAGCGTTTTTAAACCTAGGGGGCGTGGGCAATGTAAGTTTCGTTGATCCTTCCAGAAATCGCCCAGAGGCGGACGGAGCGCTGCTTGCATTCGATACGGGCCCGGCCAATGCCCCGCTTTCAGATTTCATGCAGGCACGGTTTGGCAAATCCATGGATAAACATGGCGCACTTGCCGCGCAGGGAATGCCCGACGCAGATGTGTTAGAGCGTTTGTTGCAACACCCCTATTTTGAGGCGCAGCCACCAAAATCACTGGATCGAGATCATTTTGCCCATTTGCAAGATGAGGTGAAGGATTTGAGCGATGCAGATGCGGCCGCCACACTAACAGCAGCGATTGTCTCTACGGTCTATGCCGCTCAAATGCATTTTCCAGCCGATCCTATTCGCTGGTTGGTCTGCGGCGGGGGGCGTCACAATAAAACACTTATGAACGGATTGGCACAGGCGCTCGATCAACCCGTGGCACCCGTAGAAGCAGTTGGGTTTGATGGCGATATGTTTGAGGCACAAGCCTTTGGCTATCTC
>CAZRFT010000119.1:0-4250 GCA_964599255.1 uncultured Neptunicoccus sp.
AACCAAACGCAAAAACCGAAGCATGGCCATGGGCGCGTCCGCCCGGCTCGCATCGGTAAATTCCAGAGGATCGAAGGTTAAACCTTGGATCATGACCGCCAGATTTTGGCTTGTATGAAGGGATTCTCTTGAATCCTTTCAGGTAGGCGGGCGTATAGTTGTAAGCATGTAGGCTGTCAACAGCTTGAAATCGCATTTAGCACACTGAATTTCCCTCTCGAATCCATTCTCAAATAATGGTTACAAGTCTTTAATTTCGAGGCTGACTTTGGAGCGGCCGAAATGAAGTGGGGTGACGCAATGAATATAGATGTCTCGAGCTACAAAAGAGGCAAAACTGGTGTCATAGCCTGTGCAAAAGATGAAGCTCCATGGCTTTTGGAATGGATCGCTCACTACAAAAGTCTAGGTTTCGATGAGATCGCCATCGCCACGAATGATTGCTCTGATGGAACTGACGAAATATGCGCGAAAATGGCCGAATTGGGCCATATTCATCATATTGATAACGCACCTCCATACGAAGAAGATACGCGTTTTGCCACTGGGTTTAGAAATAGCGCGAGCATCCAGTATTCCGCCTATTACCGGCTTCAGCAACTAATTGGCATACGCGATTGCGAATGGCTTATGACAGCTGATTTAGATGAGTTTCTTGTTATTCACAAAGGTAACGGGCGAATTCAAGATTTGATCGACGGTAAAGAAAATATTGATTCAATCGTGATCGACTGGAAAATTTTTGGGGATAGTGGCAGATCGGGCATGATAGAAGAGCCGATAACCCATACACTTTTTGGATGCTCTTTAGATGATGATCCAAGGGTTGATTTGTTTAATGAGCTCACCCGGTATCATAGCGATAAAACTCTGACCCCTCATATGGCTTATCTTCGGCCGCTCTCGAATATCAAAAATCCACTCTCTAGGCTTGTCGAACGGCTTCAACGCGAAGCTACATATCACTATGCTAGCTACAATTCCCAGAACTACAGAATTCGGAAGTCTGACGGAATCATAGCTCTCTTTGACAAACGATTTGCGCAACGTGAACATTACACCGAGGCGCAAATGAACCACTACGCCCTGCGAACCCACGAGATTTGTGCACGCAAAAAGCTACGCGGTAACGCGCACAACAGGGACAAGACTCAATGGATATATGATGAGAAATATCATCATATCTTTAATCGTAACGAAGCAACCGACCGCTCTATACTTAAGTACAAAGCCGGATTGTTGAAAAACTTAGCTGATTTTCGGAAAGACAAAACTATTAGCGCACTAGAGCGAAATGCAAAAGTAGCGCTAACTGCGAAGCTAAAACCTTTCTCATTTTCCAACGAAACATTGAATTTTCTGCCCGAACCAAATGCCCCTGATCCAGAAGCGTTAAAATCGGTTCGACCGTCTGATCTTCCCTCGATTGTTTTACTTGCTCCTAGTTGCAGTGGAAGCAATCAACTCGCTCAATATCTCTTCTTATTAGGGGCCTACACGCCACCGCCGCACACGATGCCAAAAAGTGCCCAGGCACCGCTCTCTTTTGAACCCCTTCGACTTAAGAAAGAAATAAATCGCATCGTTCATGAAAAAACTCTGAGTATGAATTCCAATTCAAGTTCCTTCGAGAAATTCTTTGAATCATGGATGAAACAACAAATCCTAAACGCGCATAGTGAGGGATGTAGCTGTATACTCCTTAAACATCGTGCTTTGATTAAGGTACTTCCTCTAATGACCCGCGCGATAAATGCGAAGTTTGTGGTGCTGCATCGGGATTTACAGGAAATTGAAAAAGAGCGTCTTCGCCGCAATCAGAAAGCATTTTTTGGAAAATCGGGCGCTACGAAAATATACCAAGAAGTAAAAAAGTACCGCCAACAGACAGCCGCGAATATGGTTGATATTAACTATGAAGACTTCATCGGTAATGCTAATTCACGCGAACGACTTGTTGCGCAACTGGAACTGTCGCCGACAGCTTCTCAACTAGCCGACGCAGAAGAATTTATTTCTGGTTACGGTACCTCACTTGATCGAATTTGAGGTGCCCTGCAAGGTCTCGCAGCGGAAACAAAAAAGATAAAAGGAGCCTTGCCAGTTGACATATTGGGATCAATTGTAAATCTGGGATTGACCAACCCGAAATGAGCCCAAATTGCCAAAACTGCAACCACCCAGAACTGGTTTACTAGCCTGCGCCAAAGACGAAGCGCCTTGGCTTTTGGAGTGGATAGCCCATCATCAATGTCTTGGTTTTGACGAAATCGCCATTGCAACGAATGACTGTTCAGACGGGACAGATGAAATGTGCGATATCCTTCAGGAATTGGGGGTTATTACTCATATCGACAACCCTCCGCCCTATGATGAGGTCACCAAAGACTTGTATGGCGAGGATACAAATCCATCAATTCAGACCGCCGCCTATGCACGCTTACAAGAGCTTCCCGTCATTAAAGGCTGCGATTGGGCGATCACCGTGGACATTGATGAATTTCTTGTTCTGAACCACGGCAAAGGCAAGGTACAGGATTTGCTTTCAAGATATCCTGACGCGGACGGAATTCTTATTAATTGGCGCCTCTTTGGGGATAGCGGAAAAAAGGGGATGCTCGAAGGCCCAATTACTGACCAATTAACAAAATGTTCTGAACCAGAATATGCGCGAAACATTATGTTTCGATCCTTTGTACGTGACCCGCAATCAATGCTATTGAATGCACATGTTCCATTTAAGAAATACAAGGGTGCGCGCAAAAGCGTGTTTCGACGCGCATTGGATCGTGCGGACCGGCTGAAATCCTCTCTTAAAATTTGCTACAACGGACGTATCCTATACGTACCTCATACGACCGCACTTTTGAAATATATCGGTGTCGCTTCGAAATACCCAAACAACTATGTCGACGGTCAGGTGAACCACTATGCCGTCAAAACAAACGAAATTTGTCAGCTAAAGGCTCTACGTGGCAATGTAGACGGAAATGCTGTCAATTGGGCCTATGAAGAAAAATACCACTTCCTTTTCAATCGGAATGAGGCCGAAGATAAAACAATTTCTAAATATCGTATAGAGCGGAACAAAAACCTAAAGAAATTGCTCAAAAATGATCGACTTAAAGGGCTCCACGATCAGGCGGTCGAGCGAACAAAAATACAGCTCAAACCATTTGCCTATAAATCCCAAATTTTTAAGATGCTCGCGCATCCCCCAAAAGTTAGCGCATCTGCTGTCGAAGCGGCGGACAGTAAATCGTTGCCAACGATATTCGTAATGGGGCCCAAAGGGTCAAATGCCTCGCTCGTAGCGGGGTATCTTGGGATGAACGGCCCCTATTATTGTCCGCCTGTTAGCATCGTAAATGACGCAACAAGCGCAATTACTTTCGAGCCGACGGATCTGATGCAACGCGTTTGGGGCTACTTTTCCTCGGACTACTTTCTCGAAATTGGCGATATGGAGGAATTTCGTCAATTCTTTGCAAGCTGGCACAAAAAACAAACCGCATCCGCGCACAAAGCAGGGGCGAAACAGATTCTGGTGAAACATGATCTCCTGCCATTGTATCTGCCACATGTCCACGATCTTGTGGATGCAAAGCATGTCCTAGTTGAAACACCCATTCGCGAAATAAAAATGAATATTAAATTGCGTGATGAACGTGCGATAAGAGTAGGAAGAAAAAGCAGAATTCTCTATGCAAAAGCCCAGAGTTTTTTAAATCAAAATCAGCTTGAGTACCGAGCCGTCAAATATCAAGAGTTTATCAAAGACCGCGATGTACGAAATCGCTTGCTGGATGATTTGTCAATTTCGCCGAACAAAAAATTACACAAACAAGTCGAAGACTGGCTGGAAAGCACTCAAAAGAAATGAACAATTCTGAAGGGTCCGATAGGTCGCTAATTTATGGCATTGGCGACATTCACGGCGACTTTGATCAGCTTTTAACCATCCTAGATCGTATTTCTCTCGATCGAGATGAAAACTCCGTTGAGCGGTATAAGATCATCTTCATAGGCGATCTTGTCGACCGCCGGGACGACAGCAAAGCGGTCATCGATTTTCTGCTTGAGAGCATGGACCAAGGGGCGCCTTGGCTCGTCTTGAAGGGAAACCATGATCGAATGTTCTCTTTGTTCGTTGATGATCCCCACAGACAAGATCCGAAGCTGCGGACGGATTTAACCTGGCTAAATCCACGATTAGGCGGATTAACGACGCTTGCTTCTTATGGCGTGGA
>CAZRFT010000120.1:0-2399 GCA_964599255.1 uncultured Neptunicoccus sp.
TTGTTCGGTCTCAAGCATGAACTCGTATACCGATGCCGATCGGCTGATGTCTTTTAGGCTAAGATTCAATTCATCTCGCGCTTCTTGGGCAAAGAGGGCGGTGATCTGCATGCCGCGAAGCTCCATTCCCATCAGATCACACACTTCTGTGCCCGCCAGTCGAAACCGGGTGCCGCCAAATCGTGTGCGTTCCAAGATGAAGGTGTGATTTAGGGCAGGTTTGATCCGACGGGGATCGATTTCTGATCGGCGGGGGGCATCGCGATAGCCACGCAAATCCTCCCAATAGCTTAACAGATCATCCAAAATATTGGATTTTGGCGTAAATTCATCGCCGTATAACGAAACGACCTTTTCCGCGTCGTTTTCACCGCGCTTTGATCCATCTTGGTTCATCTTTGACCCCGTCACCAGCCATCGCGCACCCCGCGTGCTCACTATTCAGCTGATTTCTATTCAAATTATCAGTGGATTTTAAAGAAGAGGGAAATTTATTATTAACTGGTTAATTTAGTGGTTAAAACTTTAAGAAATAAGCTTCCAACTTGCGCTTGAGGTCACTTTCAGCCTAATGCGGGGCGAATATTAATAGGTCTGAGTGATGGGCGAAAAAAGACGGGGATTGCTGATTATTCTTTCTTCTCCTTCGGGGGCGGGGAAATCTAGCCTGGCCCATCGGTTATTGGCGTGGAGCGAAGAGATGCAGTTTTCAGTGTCTGCAACCACCCGCAGTCCACGCGAAGGAGAAGTCGAGGGCAAAGACTATTTTTTCCGTAGCGAAGCCGAATTTGAAATAATGGTTGATGAGGGTGAAATGCTCGAACATGCCAATGTTTTTGGAAACTTCTATGGCTCGCCGAAGGCACCTGTATTAGCCGCAGTCGAGGCAGGCAAAGATGTGATTTTCGATGTTGACTGGCAGGGTGGGCAGCAAATTCGGGCTTCCGATATGGCCGATGATACGGTTTCAATTTTCATCCTACCCCCGTCGATTAAAGAGCTTCATGCAAGACTTGTGGGACGGGCAAAAGATAGTGCTGAAGTCATCGCGGGCCGTATGGCGAAATCGCAATCCGAAATTAGTCATTGGGATGAATACGACTATCTTGTTGTGAATGACGATTTAGAGCAGGCTTTTGAACGTGTAAAAGCGATTGTGGTCGCAGAACGGCAGCGCCGCAGTCGCCGCCCCGATTTAGAAGCACTTGTGGATCGGTTGAACGCAGAATTTGAGGAATTGCCATGACGTGTTACGCTTTGGGAGATGTTAAACCACAGTTGGGTGCTGGGGCATATGTTGCGCCGGGCGCGCATGTGATTGGGGATGTCACTTTAGCAGCATCCACTAGTGTTTGGTTTTGCGCGGTGCTTCGCGGGGATAACGAACCCATTCAAATCGGCGAGGGTTCAAATATCCAAGAGCATGCAATGTTGCATACCGATCCCGGTTTTCCACTGACTGTTGGCAAGAATTGTACGATTGGGCATGGTGCCATTGTTCATGGATGCACTGTTGGCAATAATAGCCTGATCGGTATGGGGGCGACGATTTTGAATGGCGCGGTGATTGGCGATAATTGCCTAATTGGTGCGGGTGCTTTGGTCACCGAAGGTAAAGAAATTCCGGCTGGTTCGCTGGTTTTGGGCGCGCCCGCACGTGTGGTGCGCGATCTTGATGATGATGCGAAAGCTGGGCTTCTTAAATCTGCGGAAACTTATCAGAAAAACGCGGCGCGCTTTTTGAAAGACCTTAAAGCCGAAGGGTGAGCGTCGCGGCGTTTTCCTCAAAATTAGATTGAAAAGTGATTGAGCGGTCTGCAATTGCGTTGGCGGCAAGATGAAAATGAACCAAGGGCGCGTCCAAAGCCGCTGCTGATTGCTTGGCTTCCAAAGGTTCCCATAGGGTTGGGTTGTAGTCCAAACGCTCGCCTTGGGCCGTGATGCGCCACATACCGTCGGCTTGATCTATCTGGATTTCGCCCCCCAAAGGCAGGGCGGTTTCAAGACAAAGCGCTAGAAGTAAAAGCAGTTTTTGGGTGGGGCGAATTCCGGGATCATTCTGGGTCCAATAAAATTTACACCGCCCATCGTTTGAGCGTTCCCGCAATAGGTTTTGAAGCTCGCTTAATCCAACAGCCTCTCGATCATCAGGGCCAAAAGCGATGCGATAAAAACCAATTTTCGCCTGTGCGTTTTGAAGCGAGGCGGCAACCAATTCCAATTCCGGAGACTGGGGATACCCAGATAGTTCCAATAGCTCGATACCGTTATGCATTGCGCCAATGGGATTGGCTAAGTCATGACAAAGGCGGGACGTGATTATGGATGCAAGCTGATCGCTATTGGTATATTCGGTCACCAAAGAATCCTCCGGAGGTGGGAATGAATGAGTTTTTGAC
>CAZRFT010000121.1:0-14736 GCA_964599255.1 uncultured Neptunicoccus sp.
TGATTCGGAACAAGCTAGACATGTGAAAAAGAGGCTGTAAAAGATCCAACTGCCAGCGAAGTAGGATTTGTCAGAGGACGCGATGAATAAAATGGTACGAAATCTTCCAGAACATGTTCGGGTTTACAATAAAATCCGCGACATGGTTTTGTTTGGTGATCTGGTGCCAAGCCAGCCAGTTACGATTCTTGGTCTTATTGATGCCGTTGACGCTGGCATGACGCCCGTTCGAGAGGCGCTTCGGCGGTTAACATCCGAAGGCGCGCTTCAAACGCTTGGCAACCGGCGGATCGTTGTCCCCAAACTTACCCTGTCTCAACTAGAGGAAATCTATTTCGCACGTCTGGCCATCGAACCAAAAATCGCTGAAATTTCCTGTCAAAATCAGGACAGTAGCCTAGTTAAGCGGCTCGAAGAGATTGACGAAAGGCTGAATACCGCAATCGAAACAAATGATGTGAAAGCATATTTGCTCGGCAACTACGCCTTCCACTTTGAGTTATATCGTGCTGCGAATACGCCTATTCTGACCGATATGGCGCAATCGCTCTGGTTACGGATTGGCCCGAGTTTAAGGGCAGTATGTGCCAGTCAGGGCTCGTCCATATTGCCCGATCAACACGAAGAGACGGTCAAAGGATTGGCGCAACAGGATGCTAGATTGGTCTCTAAGGCGATTGCAGAAGATATTCGACAAGGGATGGATCATGTCCGACAGGCCGCCATCTTTAACAACAGTGAAACGGAGAATTGACAGCGGCAATAATTTGATCAAATTATGCAGCAAATCGCTGAACCTAGGTTCGTGAAGTAAGAATGGATCCACAGAATGGCCGGAAATTGGAAAGACACGCTAAGTGATGCTTTTAAAAGCTATCAAGCGGGACGCAAATTAGACGAGGTCGAAGCGATCATTCCTGATCTTGTAGGGCTGTCGCGCGGCAAGGCGATGCCCGCGACAAAATTTTCCCCTGAAGAGCGGTTTTTCCTGCCGATCTCGCTCTTTTATCAAACCATCTCTGGCGAGTATGTGGATATGGAGATCGAGAACCAATGGCTTGAAAAAGACATTGTGCTGATCCCCGATATGAAAACGGCAAGTGCGGTGCCGTGGAATGATGAAGATGTCTCTCTTCAGGTTATTTGCGATTTAGAAACACGCAGTGGCAAACCAGTGGGCATTGCGCCACGTAATGTGCTGCGTCATGTTGTTGCGCAATATGATGCAAAGGGATGGAAACCGATCGTTGCCCCTGAATTGGAATTCTATCTGACGCGCCCTAATACCGATCCAAAACTAGAGATTGAACCAACTGTAGGTCGCACCGGCCGCCGTGGTGTCCGGCAGCAGGCATTTTCAATGGTTGCGGTTGATGACTACGGTGCGGTGATTGATACCATTTATGACTATGCCGAGGCACAAGGACTGGGCATTGATACGCTTATTCAAGAGGGTGGTGCAGGCCAGATTGAGATCAACCTTATGCATGGCGATCCAGTCGATTTGGCCGATCAGGTCTTTTACTTTAAACGCACCATCAAAGAAGCGGCACTTAAACACGGTGCCTATGCAACTTTCATGGCAAAGCCGATGCGTGATGAACCTGGTTCTGCCATGCATATCCATCAATCCGTAGTCGACAAAAAAACCGGCGAAAATATTTTCTCTGATAAGGATGGCGAGCCGACAGAGGCATTCACACATTTCATTGGTGGCTCCCAAAAGCACCTAATGGAAGCGGTGCCACTTCTGGCGCCTTACGTAAATTCATTCCGCCGCTTTGCAGCACAAATGTCTGCACCAACAAATTTGGAATGGGCGGCCGATAACCGAACAACAGGATTACGCATCCCTGTTTCTGATGCCGCTGCGCGCCGTGTTGAAAATCGGGTCACGGGGTCAGATACAAACCCTTATCTTTCCATCGCGGCCTCACTTGCCGCGGGCTATTTGGGAATTGTGAACAAGGTCAAACCACGCCGCGAAGCCAAGGGCGAGGTTTGGACATCAAAGAATGATTTGCCCCGATCGCTTACCATGTCGCTTGATGGATTTGAAAAGGCGGCGGACTTGCACAAAGTTTTGGGCGAAGATTTCTGTAAACTTTACCACGATATCAAACGGGCAGAGATCGAAGAATATGACCGAGAAATCTCGCCCTGGGAACGCGAGCATTTAATGCTCAACACTTAATCGAAAAAAGGATGAAGCCATGAACATAATCACGAACGCACCCCCGACCGAAGAATTACAGCGCATTGATGCGGCACATCATATGCATCCTTTTTCTGCAAATGCAGAATTTGAAAAAGTCGGCGCCCGTGTAATCCGTTCAGCCACCGGTGCGTATCTGACCGATACGGATGGGAACGAAGTCCTTGATGCAATGGCGGGCCTGTGGTGTGTGAACATTGGTTATGGGCGAAATGAGCTGGCCGATGCCGCACATCGCCAGATGCAAGAACTTCCCTACTACAACACGTTTTTCAAAACCACGCATATCCCAGTCATCGCGCTTGCCGAAAAGCTTGCTGAAATGGCGCCAGGTGATTTGAACAATGTATTTTTTGCCAATGGTGGATCTGATGCGAATGACACAAATATTCGCATGGTACGTCACTATTGGGCGCGTCTCGGGAAACCTGAAAAGAAAGTGATCATAAGCCGCCACAACGCTTATCATGGCTCGACCATGGGCGGCGCATCGCTTGGCGGTATGGCGGCAATGCACGCACAGGGCGGACTGCCAATCGCCGATATCGATTTTATCAACCAGCCAAGCTGGTATGCCGAAGGTGGCGATATGTCACCTGAGGAATTTGGGCTGGCACGCGCCAAAGAGCTAGAGGCAAAGATCAAAGAGCTTGGCGAAGATAAAGTCGCAGCCTTTATCGCAGAACCTGTGCAAGGGGCAGGCGGTGTTATTGTGCCGCCAGAAACCTACTGGCCTGAAATCCAACGCATTTGCGATGAATATGAAATCCTTCTGATCGCGGATGAGGTGATTTGCGGGTTTGGACGAACGGGGAATATGTTTGGCATTCAAACTTACGACATTCGCCCAGACATTATGACAATCGCAAAGGGGCTTTCCTCTGGCTACGCACCCATCGGTGGTTCGGTTGTTTCAGACAAAGTGGCCGATGTCTTGGCCAAAGATGATTTTGCGCATGGATACACCTATTCAGGGCATCCTGTTTCCTGTGCTGTGGCGCTTGAAAACCTTCGGATCATCGAAGAAGAAAACATTGTGGGTCACGTCCAAAAAGTCATGCCCTATCTTCACAAAAAATGGAAAGAGCTCGGTGATCACCCACTAGTGGGCGAGGCACGCATCATTGGAATGATGGGGGCATTGACAATGACACCTGACAAAGAAACCCGCGCCGCGTTCAAAGCGGACAAAGGAACCGTTGGTTTGATTTGCCGCGACCGCAGCTTTGCGAATAATCTGATCATGCGCCATGTTGGGGATCAAATGATTATTTCACCACCATTGATCCTAACGGAGAAGGATATCGATTTGCTCATCGACCGTGCTAAAATCGCGCTTGATGAAGGATATGAGATTGTCAAAGATCGCGGTTTGATGGAGCCTGCGTGAGGGACCTCCTTTTTACCAATGATCGACGGGGTGAATATCCACCCAGCTACTACGCCGCCACGGCTAATCCGCTAGATCCGCAACCCATCGCAAAGGGGGCGATCAAGGCAGATGTGGTTGTCATTGGGGCAGGGTTCACGGGCCTATCGGCCACGTTGCATCTTGCACAAGCAGGCTTGGATGTTGTTTTGCTGGATGCCCAACGTGTTGGCTTTGGCGCCTCTGGTCGCAATGGCGGTCAGATTGCAAGTGGTCAAAGGCAAGAGCAAGACGAATTGGAGGAATTGGTCGGTCGCGAAGATGCGTTGAAACTGTGGAACATCGCGCAGGAAGCCAATCAATTGGTGCGCGACTTATCGCAAGATATGAAAGACGCATCCGTCAAGGACGGAATAATCCACGCCTGTCACCGCAAACGTTACGTTGCGCATGAACATCACTACGCCGAAAAAATGGCACGTGATTATGGGTATGAGAAAATCAAACCTTTGGGGCGCGATGAACTCTACCATCTTTGTGCTTCGCCTCGCTATCACGGCGGCGCACTGGATATGGGTGCGGGCCATATTCATCCTTTGAATTTCGCTCTTGGGCTAGGGCGCAAATGTTTGGCTGCTGGCGCCCGAATTTTTGAAAACTCGAAGGTTTTGCGCGTAGAAGAGGGGGCTCAGGTCAAAGTCACCACCGACCGCGCAACCATCACAGGCAAGCATGTGCTTTACGCCTGTAATGGCTATCTTGGAAATTTAAACGGGAATGTTGCCAAGCGCGTGATGCCGATCAACAATTTTATCTTGGCGTCTGAACCACTCGACAAAGCCACACGTGATGGGATTTTGAAAAATGACCACGCTGTCGCTGACAGTAAGTTTGTCGTGAATTATTTTCGATTTTCGGACGATCACAGGATGCTTTTTGGCGGCTCTGAAAGCTATGGATATAAATTCCCCAAGAATATCGAAGCGGCAGTTCGGCGTCCCATGGAGCATATTTTCCCCCAACTCAAAGATGTTCGAGCGGACTATGCTTGGGGTGGTACACTTGCCATAACAATGCAACGGTTGCCCTATTTCGCGCGTCTTGCCCCAAACATCCTAAATGCCTCTGGCTATTCTGGATCTGGCGTTGCGATGGCGACCATGGGCGGCAAGCTGTCGGCAATGGCAATCCAAGGACAGATGGAAAAGTTTGACGTGATGTCGCGCATTCCCACAGTGCGCTTTCCCGGTGGGCCTGCGTTCCGCGAACCGCTCTTGGTTGCAGCGATGCTTTGGTACCAGCTACGGGATGCATTCTAAGCAGCAACGCGAAACCAATAGAATTCTATTCAGAAACTGCCGCAGGCGTTCTCTTAGGTTCAGTCCAGATAAATTGCGCGGTTTGAACATCAGTTATGAACCTTGAATTGACGGCGTCAAAACCGATCTCCTCAACCAAGGTATTTTCTTCAGAAAGTAATGAACTTCCAAAGCCTGCTTTGGTGCCATCAAGAAATTCCAACCAATCCAAGATCGTTGGATAAACGTCCAACATTGACCCCTCTTTTAAGTTCCTTTCACCATCGGCAGCGTCGTACAATAAAACTAAATTGCTACGCGTTTTTTGCTTCAGACGTTCAGATGCATTGTTATGGTGAGCTAGGTGATCGCTCATTATAACAATCCTATAATCATCTAAGTTCACAGTATTTTCTAACTTATCTAGAAACTCAGATAACAGGCGTCCAGCACAGGCAACGCTGTCCTCTATTCTTTCGGAAATGTCTCGCCCATCTGTTTGGCAGGGCGGTGAAATAACCGCAGGTCCATGCGTGTCCATTGTCGCCATAGAGATCGAAAATGGCTGATCTTGTGCATCGAGCTCTTTGATTAGGCTAAAAGTAGCATCAAATAGCTGACTATCGTATAAACCCCAGCTACTGCTATCCAATGACTCGAATTTTGGTAGGTTATATCGGTCAACGATCACGTCTCGATCAACGATCCGATCATAACTATGGGTACCAAAGAAATTATCGAAACCATAAAATCCCATCGTGTTACCCATAATTTTTGTCGAGGCAACATAGTTCATGCTATACCCCAACTCGGATAGCACGTCCCCCAGACAGGAAACCCCTGGCATAATCCGAGCAATCTCGTGCATTTCGTCCAATTGTTTGGCGCCAAATGGCAAAGTTGGAACGCCGCATTGCGTGGCAATTGTACCCGCAAGGCTCCAGCCAGTTGCTTCTACTTGATAAACATTTTCGAACTTGAGGGACCTATCAACGATTGCATTCAATTCGGGCGATATTGTTCCGAACAACTCGTTGTCCAAATAGTTTGCCTCAAGCCCTTCAAGATAGACCAAGATAAGGTTCTTCTTTTCTTGCACGTTTTCAACAATTTTGGGCTCCGACAGATAACTTAACATCGAATGGTTCAAGTTTGTATGCGCAGCGACTTTTCTAAAGGCTAAATCATTTAGAAGCGGATTGATCGCGAGCAACATTGCCCCAAAAGCAAAATAGGTTGCCGGCCATGCATCCAACCAACCACGAAGGCGATAAATCACCAAACAAAAGATCAGCCAGAAAAATACGGACGTAAACGCGAACGGAAGAATATCCTCCCATGGGGTGCCATCAATTGAAAATATTAAATGGAAAAGAAAAGCCGCCATGTCCACTTTTGCAAATATGAATAGGATTACAGTCATGGGAACCATCAACAAAACTGGGATTAGAATGACTAGCAGTCGCAAGAGCCAATCTTTGACACTATAAATTTTTGCGGTTCTTCTTTTGACCAAAAGCGAAGCCAAAAATATTAAGCCAACCGGCAAAGTATATCTTATATCGCTGGTATTTTCGTCGAAAATTGCTCGGCAGACGAGTATAAGAACGACCAATGCAGGAATTGCTATTCCAAGAGCTTTCAGAGCATCTTTTGAAAAAGCCCAAACAGGCGATCTATTTTCAAATTGATTGAACAAAAATGCCCCCCCTGCACCCTTCATAATCGAATCTAATGTTTGATAGATCGATACTCGGTTTCTAGCAATTGATAGATCTAAAATCAGCGATCACAAATTGGTAAATTTTGCCCAGTTCATCAAACCGCGCGCTGATACCAGTTACAAAAAGACGTTGGTATCAATTGTGCAATCATGCATTCGATCTAGGGAGATTTTCGCGAAACGGTTCGGCGTCGATCCCAAAGCCATTCCGCCAATTTTCGAAAACCCAGCCCCGTTCGAATTTCGAAATTCTCAAATCGGAAACGGCGCGGGGATACTCCATAGCCTTTTAATTCTTGTTGTAGTGTTTTCCGCATGCTTGACGGGCCACAGAATGAAACGGTTGCCTGTTTTAGCGACTCCCCAACTAGATCGGCGATCTTCTCTGCCGTCAGGCGACCCATTTCGCGGCTATCCCAAAGAACGAGGGTGAAATTTTTGTTCTGGCCCGAAATGGATTCCAGTATCTCCAGATGCGCTGCATTCGATCGGTCACTAACGGAATAGATAAGCGTCACCTTTTTTTGGTTTGCGGCCAAAGCCTCGCTCAAAGCAACAAAAGGGGTTATGCCAACACCCGCAGCGATCCAAACCTCTGACCCTTTTCGCGCTTTGTTGAAATGTCCAAACGGGCCTTCAACCCGCAAAGATTGTCCAACCTTCGCACGCCCCATCAAGCGCGATGTATAGTCACCCAAAGGCGCGACTGTAATGCGTAGACTACCATCCTCTCGCGGCGCGGAGCTGATGGTAAAGGGGTGCGGCTCACCCATGCCAGCATCAACAAAACTAAAAAAGGCAAACTGCCCAGCATGATGCTTGATCGGCCTCCCATCAGGCGCCATGTCAATCGCCAGCGCGTTACCCTGCTTGGTAATTTCCCGCACCGTGTAGTTGCGGAATGGGCGGAATCCTCTGGGTGCGGAAGTATATAGATAAGCCGCTGTCCCAATCCCGCAAATAATCGCCATATAGATGCCAAGCGGGTCGAAATTTCCAAACGGCTTTAGAATGAAAAAATAGTGGAAAACCCCAAGCAGGAAAAACAAACCGATAAAACGATGTGTAAACTTCCAAAGATTATACGGGATAAAGGTCGCAATCGTGATGAAAATGAAAATCAACAAACCATAAAGGCTAATTTCACCCGCAGTTTCTGCGGTATCGGTTAGTCCAGTTTCGACGCCAAGGCCCACCATATCGGCATCAATTGTGTCATGGATCAAAACTGCAACCAGCGCCCCAATGCCCAGCCATTTATGAATGCGATAAGATTGATCTAAGGGGCCAAAAATTGTTTCCACCAGCGACCAGCGCGTAGAAATTGTTTGCCCCAAAGCCATGGCGATTAACGCAACCAGGCCCAAATACTGGCTGAATAACGCGCTTAAATCTTTATTATTTATCAGATCGCGCAGCCAAAAAATCGGTAGCGCCATCAAAACAAAAATCAAGATAAGACCAAAAATGCGCATCACTATCCATCCATTTCAAACCAATTAAATTTAGTCGCTTTTCATCCTCATGCAATCGCAAAATTACCCTCACTATCCTTACGTCATGACCGTTTAAATCCTTGACTCTTGCGGGATTTAGAAAGAGCGTTATTCAACTCAAAAACTGCTGCTTTATGTCCAACAACACCAATATCATCGAAATTAAAGGGCTGAAAAAATCCTTCGGTAACTTGGAGGTGTTAAAGGGCATCGATTTCGCAACCAAAGAGAAACAAGTGATCTCTTTGATTGGGGCGTCTGGGTCGGGGAAATCAACCTTTCTGCGCTGCATCAATCTTCTTGAAATTCCAAGCGATGGCGAAATCACCGTGGACGGAGATCAACTTCCGTTGGAAGCAACTTCGAGTGGCCTGAAAGTCACCAATGAAGCAAAGCTCCGCGATATCCGCACCCGGCTGGGCATGGTGTTCCAATCATTCAATCTTTGGTCACATATGACGGTGATCCAAAATGTCAGCGAAGCCCCGATACAAGTGTTGGGCCTGTCCAAGGAAGAGGCGACCGCGCGTGGGCAAGCTTACCTTGAAAAAGTTGGGATTGGGGACAAAGCCGATAGCTATCCCAGCCAATTATCAGGTGGTCAACAGCAACGTGTTGCGATTGCGCGCGCGCTGGCGATGGAGCCCAAAATCCTTTTGTTCGATGAACCAACCTCCGCTCTTGATCCAGAGCTTGTGGGGGAGGTTTTGAAAGTCATGAAGAATTTGGCCGAAGAGGGCCGAACCATGATTGTTGTTACTCATGAAATGGGCTTTGCCCGCGAGGTCAGCGATCGTGTGATCTTCCTACATCAGGGGAAGGTAGAAGAAGATGGGACACCTAAACAGGTGTTCGATAAACCCAAATCCGAGCGTTGCCGTGCCTTCCTGGCAAGTGCGCTCAAATGATAACAAGGAGAGAGACATGGATTTGAAAACACTATTGGCAGGCGGTGCTGTGACACTTGCCCTTGCTGCATCCGCTTTTGCAGATGGTCATGCCGTTCGTATGGGAACAGAGGGCGCATACCCTCCATATAACTTCCTAAACGATGCTGGCGAAGTTGACGGTTTTGAGCGCGAAGTCGGCGACGAACTTTGTAAGCGTGCAGAGCTAGAATGTACTTGGGTTACTAATGAATGGGATTCAATCATTCCTAACTTGGTATCTGGCAACTACGATACAATCATCGCAGGCATGTCGATCACGGCAGAACGTGACGAAGTCATCGACTTTACCCAAGAATATTTCCCACCAGATCCCTCTGCTTACATGACGTTGGCAGGTGCCTCTGGAGAAGGTGACACGGTTGCTGCGCAAACCAACACAATCCAAGCAAGCTACGCGGCAAGTGCGGGTAAGACAGTTGTTGAATTTGCAACGCCCGAAGAAACAATTGCAGCTGTAAAAAATGGTGAAGCGGATTCCGTTCTTGCTGATTTTGCATTCCTTAAGGACATCGTTGATGGCTCAGGCGGCGAGCTTGCCTTTGCCGGTGATCGTATCATGATCGGTGGCGGTATCGGTATGGGTATCCGTGAAAGCGATGGCGAGTTGAAAGCAAAATTCGACGCGGCAATTGCATCGATGAAAGCGGACGGTACGTTGAACGCAATCATTGCAAAATGGTTCGACGGCATGGAAGCCGGCTACAACTAATTGGAATAGGGCCGCGCTTGTCGCGGCCCTTTTTCCCTCATGTTTGAATATTGCGCTGACCCCAAAACAATCGAAGGATTTCAGTGGTGGGCCTGTTATCTAACGACAGGCAAACACCTGAATTTCTATTGGAGCTTCGGCACGGTGCTTTTGCTTCTGGGCATCACCGTACCGTTTATCCTGCTCTTTGGCTTTGCTGGTGCGATTGCACGACGTTCGCGCATATTGCCCGTTCGTTGGTTCGGACTTGCCTATACCTCGATGGTGCGCGGCGTTCCGGATATCATCTTTTTCCTCTTTGTCCCAATCGCGTTGGACCAAGCATTTGAATATATCCGTCACCACGCGAAATGTCCGGACTGGACAGAGCCGATCAGACAGGGAAATGACTTTGTCGTTTGCGCGCAAGCGAAACTTCCCTTGGGCACAGCAGATCAAGCGGTGCACGAGGTTTATGGGTTCTCACTGGCGGTTCTGGCTTACGCGATTGTCTTTGGTGCGTTTGCGGCCAATACACTCTTTGGCGCGATGCAATCGGTCCCTCGTACCCAGATCGAAACAGCAGAGGCGTTTGGCCTAACCCGAAATCAAGTCTTTCGTCGCATTGTCGTGCCTCAAATGTGGGTCTATGCACTGCCTGGCCTATCCAACCTCTGGATGATTTTGATTAAGGCAACGCCGCTATTATTTCTTCTTGGCGTCGAAGATATTGTTTATTGGGCCCGCGAACTTGGGGGATCGAAAACCGACCGCTTCGCCTATCCGCACCCTGATTGGCGGCTTTACTATTTCATGGTTCTGCTGGTTTTTTATCTGTTTCTTACCTGGATATCAGAACGCTTTTTTGATCGATTGACGGCCAGATTAAACAAGGGTCAAGCAACCATCGGCGGTGCATTATGAGCTGCGCTACCATCATCTCCCAATACGCGCTTCGGTCGCTTGGTTTTGGAGAGCGGGCGTTGCCGAAAAGCGATTTCACGCTTTGTGATCAGTTTGTCCTGATCGGTTCGGGCATGTTGTGGAACATTTATTTTGCCGTGATGGCAATCCTGATTGGTTTCCTGCTTGCAACCTTGATGGCCTTTATGCGCGCAGGCGAAAATACCTTTGCCCGAAACTTTGCTAAATTATTTATCTTTGTAATTCGCGGCTCGCCGCTCTTTATCCAGTTTTTTGTGGTATACGAGACGTTCGTTTTGCTGCCTAAAGTTGGCTATGAATTCACCCTTCTTGGTGCAGACATAAATGTCGAAACCCGTTGGTTAACACGCGCCTGGCTTGGCGCATTGATTGTTCTTGTCCTAAACACCACAGCTTATAGTGCGCATATTTTTTATGGCGCGCTGCGCTCCGTTCCAAAAGGCGATATTGAAGCGGCCAAGGCGCTGGGGATGACGCCGCGCCAGATCAATCGCCGGATCATATTTCCCACCATGCTGCGTTTGGCATGGCCGAGCTACACAAATGAAGCGATCTTTTTGTTTCACGCAACGGCGCTTGTTTTCTTCTCCAGCTTCCCAGCTTGGCGACAACAGGGTGACGGACTTTATTACGCGAGCTATTTTGCGGACAAAACCTTTAACCCATTCATCGCCTATCCAATAGTTGGGGGGTATTTCATTGCGCTGACACTCGTGATTATCGTGATCTTTGGCCTGATTGGCCGCAGGCTAAGATAGGAGGATCAAATGCAACCACGAATTAGTATGATCACATTGGGGGTTGCCGATATCGACCGCGCTGTAGAATTTTATGAAAAGGGTCTTGGATTTCCCAAACTTAAATCACTTCCCGAAGTTGCCTTTTTCAATCTCAATGGCACTTGGCTTGGGCTCTACGGTAGCAATGCGCTAGCAGCAGATGCTCACGTCGACGCACGTTCGAGCGGTTTTAATCATTTTGCGCTCGCCCATAATGTTGAAAGTAAGGAAGAAGTTGATCGCGTTTTTGCAGAAGCCCTAGCGGCGGGTGCAACTCAACAGAAAAACCCCCAAGATGTATTCTGGGGCGGCTATTCAGGCTATTTCAAAGATCCCGACGGGCATTTATGGGAAATCGCCTACAATCCCTTCGAATGGGTTGGCCCGAAGGATGATTGATATTTAATTTTACAATAAAATCAAATACTTAACCCAATGTCCGCACGCGGACATATGGGGTTATATTTTTTTGAGAAAATTCAAAGGCTTAAGCCTCTGTCCAACCTTGGACAAAGAAACAACGATATCAGGAAATTGGTGGAGCCTAGGGGGATCGAACCCCTGACCTCTTCGCTGCCAGCGAAGCGCTCTCCCAGCTGAGCTAAGGCCCCGACAGGTCGCTGTCATAGGGTGCAAGGACAGGACGTGCAAGAGGGATTTTGATCGCTAGCGCAGCAACCGCGTTTGAATTTTGTTTAATTTTTCAACGCCGATTTGTGCCATATTTGCGGTCATATCTTCGCGAAGAATATGATGCACTTGGGCTGGGCCCTTCGCCCCCAATGCGCCCAAACCATAATGCCAAGCACGGCCCAACATCACGAAATCAGCACCCAATGCCAACGCGCGCATCACATCCAAACCCGAAGAAACACCGCTATCAAATATTATCGGTGTATTTGGCACCGCCTTTTTGATTTTTGGAAGCTCTGTGATCGCAGCGGGCGAGGCCTCGAATTGGCGCGCGCCGTGGTTTGAAACCCAGATCGCATCGGCCCCTAGCTCTACCAGCTGTTTTGCGCGGATTGGATCCATAACACCTTTGGCAATCAGCTTGCCCTTCCAAACCTTACGGATGCGTTTGAAATGTTGAGGCGAAGGGTTGGTTCGAAGGCGGCGTCCGATATGGACAAATTTGGATCCACCACCCGCTGCCATTTTTTCATAAGGCTCCATAAATTTCATTCTAGGAACACCGGAAAAGGCAAAAGCTAGGGACCAAATGGGATGGGTCAGAAGTTGCCAAATAACCGATGGGGTGAGCCTGAAGGGCAACGTGATCAAAGCGCGACGTTGCCGTTCGCGCCTGCTGTCTGCGGGGACATCGAGCGTCACAACAAGCGTATCAATACCACTTTCAGCGACCCGGTTCAGCATGTCGTCCTCAATCGTTGGGTCAGGCGGGGTATAAAGTTGGAACCAACCATTGGACTGCGAGAGTGGCCCGAGAATCTCTGGAACTTCGGTTGCGATGGTTGAAAAACAATAGGGGATGTTGGTGGTAGCCGCATGGTTTGCCAAAAGATGTTCCGCCTTCGGCCAGATCACGCCAGAAAAACCAAGCGGAGCAATCCCAAAAGGTGCGGCATAGGTTTTGCCCAGAAATTCGGTCTGTAGACTGGGGGACAAATCCCCCGTTAAAATGTCAGGTTGAAAGAGGATGTCATTGAGCGCGTCTTGATTGCGGAATTTACCCATCTCTTTGCCAGTGGCACTATCAAGAAATTCAAAAGCGAACTTTGGTAAACGCTTCTGTGCGGCTTTTCGCAAATCCTCGATCGCGGGATAAATGCTGTCATAGTCCTTCATAGGCTTTTGATAGCGAAAATTTCGCCTTCGGAAAGCCTATTCCGCGGCCACAGAAAAGTTGGGTGTTGTATCTAATTCATCATGGATCTTTCGGCGCGCTTCATAGTATCGACTGATCGCTTCCATTTTTACTGGCCCAAAACCACGGATTTGATCTGGTAGCTGCAATAGTTTCTCCGCGAGCGAATTCGCCCCTAGCCTGAGGGTCAGCTCGAAATCTGCCTCGTAGTCTTGGATCAGCTGTCGTTCGGCACGACGCTCTTCGCTGTATCCGAAGGGATCAAATAATGTTCCGCGCAACCCTTTTGATTTGGACAAAAGCCTAAAGACAGGCAATACCCATGCGCCAAACTTGCGCTTCTTTGGGCGTCCTGATGAATCTGTACCCGCAAGAAATGGAGGGGCCAAATTAAATGTCAGTTTGTGTGTCCCGCTAAGTGCCTCGTTTAATCCGTCCTTGAATGCTGGATCCACAAAAAGACGTGCAACCTCATACTCGTCTTTGTAGCTTAGGAGTTTGGCGTAATTTATTGCTAAATCCCGCTGCATATGATGGGTGAATCCAGACGAAGCCGCGCGAGAAATTACCGCTGAATACCTTTCCGCCAAGGCCTCATTTTGATATTGCGTTAAGTGCTTGATGCGTGAGGCTACAATTTCCTCAAGCGTCATACTGTCCAAAGTTCCAGTTTGTTGGGTTGGTGCAAGCAGAGCGGTCACCGAACCTGGATCATGTGCAAATTTCCGACCCCAATCAAAGGCCGCTTGGTTTCGACTGACTGCGACATTATTTAATTCAATTGCTTGATTTAGCGCATTTGCGGTGACTGGCACCAAGCCTTTCTGCCAAGCAAAGCCCAACATCATCACGTTAACAAAAATCTCATCTCCTAGCACGGTTCGGGCGATTTCAGAGAAATTGTTGAAATCGTCGTTGCCGCGCGTCGAGTTCGCGATCAATTTTTCTATATGTGCACTTTGAAAGTCGAAGTCTCTTTTGAACACGAAATCAGAAACAGGTGTCAGTTTAGAATTCAAAATCGCATGCGTGCGTTTGGGGTCACAAAGCGAGATGCCATCTGGACTTGCCGCGACGACACCATCGGCAGCAATCAATACATCAGCGCCGCTTCGAATAATTCTAGGCGCGCGCACCGGTTTCTCTTTGGTGCCAATCCGCACATGGGAAAGGACCGCACCGCCTTTTTGCGCAAGTCCAGATACATCCATGGATAGTGGCGCCAATCCATCAATATGGGCGGCCATCCCCAAAAGAGCCCCGATTGTTAAAACACCAGTGCCGCCAACACCCGTGATCGCGATGTTCCAGGGCTCTTGAATTTCAGGTATTTTCGGCTCTGGAATTTTTGTAATATCGGGCGCATCAAGCCCGTTCCCGCGCTTTAGCTTCGCGCCGTTTACAGTAACAAAACTGGGGCAAAACCCTTTCACACAGGCGAAATC
>CAZRFT010000122.1:0-2181 GCA_964599255.1 uncultured Neptunicoccus sp.
TCCGTTGAGATCCCCACAATTGAATTGCACCTGTCCAATGTTCATGCGCGCGAGGAATTCCGCCACACGTCTTATATCGCAAAATACGCGTTGGGCGTGATCTGCGGCTTTGGCAGCCATGGCTACATCCTTGGCATCGACGCGCTTAAGAAACACGTCGAAGGATAAGTGATGCCAATCTCACAGGTTGCTTTCATTGAGAAAATGGTGAATTCGAGTTCGCTCGAAGATCTGTGGCACCTGCATCTGGATAAAATGCAGTCGTTTGGCTTTGCCGGCGCGCTCTATGGATACACCAATTTTCGCTATGAAGATAACCTCGGCGACCCCGAAGACTTTGTCATTCTAAGCAACCACGACCGCGCCTATTTGGATCAGTTCTTTGGAAAACGGATGTTTGCCAAAGCCCCTATGGTTCAATGGACGCTGCATAATGATGGCGTCTGTAGCTGGTCTGTGGTGCGAGAAAAGATCGCCAAGAATGAATATTCAAGAGAAGAACTTGAGATCCTTGAGTTCAATCGGTCCTGGGGCATCAGCACCGGATACACAATTAGCTTTAAATCGCTGTCGCCACGCTCTAAAGGCGGGATTGGCCTAACTGGTGGACCAGATTCCACACAGGCCGACATCGAGGCGATCTGGCAGGAACATGGTTCTCAGATCCTTTTGCTGAACAATATCTTTCATCTCAAGGTTCAGCAGCTGCCCTATCGCTACCCTCAACGCGCCCTCACCGATCGTCAGCGCGAGGTTTTGGAATGGGTCAGCGATGGCAAGACGTCGCAAGACATCGCAATGTTGATCGGTCGCACGACCGCGACCGTCGAAAAACACCTGCGCCTTGCACGCGAAGCATTGGGCGTTCAGACAACCGCGCAAGCCGTTTCCAAAGCCACGTTTTTGAACCAAATCTTCCTTTATGAAGGTTGATTAATTTTTGGGCACCTGCACGTTTTTCACATTTTCAGATTAAGTATTCCTGATTTTTTGTGAAAAAATAACCAAAGGTAAGGGTTTCCCTACTATCGCCAATCCACAAATGTTAATACTTATCGGGTGTTCCGTGAGTGTGGCTTTAGCCTAGGAACTTTTAGGCGCAACCCCAGCAATTTCTGGGCTCTGCGCCTAAAGTCTTTATAAGCAATGGTTTTTTGTAAATTTCAAAACACACCCAGTGATTTTGATGGGTTAAAATAACTAAGCGCCGCGTTAGACATCCCCAACGCGGCGCTCATTTTTTTCAGATATGTTAAAGGCTTAGCCCTGAGCTGCTTTCGCAACTTCTGCGGCGAAGTCTTCTTCTTTTTTCTCGATGCCTTCGCCAACTTCCATGCGAACGTAACCAACGATTTCAGCGCCAGCTTCTTTGGCAGCTGCTTCGACGGTCAGGTCTGGGTTGATGACAAAGTCTTGGCCCAGCAGAGTCACCTCAGAGAGGAACTTCTTCATGCGGCCAACGATCATTTTTTCGATGACTTGCTCTGGCTTGCCGGATTCACGTGCGATTTCGATCTGAACATTGCGTTCTTTTTCGACAACCGCTGGATCCAGGTCTGCTTCGGACAGAGACTGAGGCGCTGCTGCTGCGATGTGCATTGCAACCTGCTTGCCAAATGCCTCGTCGCCGCCTTTAAGCGCGACCAGAACACCGATTTTGCCCATGCCGTCAGTTGCTGGGTTGTGAACGTAGGATGTTACAACGTCGCCTTCGACAGTCGCCATGCGGCGCACGGACATGTTTTCACCGATGGTCGCGACCGCGTCGGTAACAGTTTCCTCAACGGTCTTGCCGCCCAGGTCCGCCGCTTTCAGCGCGTCAACGTCAGCAACATTGATCGCCGCGCCTGCAATTTTGGAAACCATCGCTTGGAAGTCAGCGTTTTTGCCAACGAAGTCGGTTTCAGAGTTCACTTCAACCGCGACACCTTTGCCGCCTTCGACGTTGACAGCAACCAGACCTTCAGCTGCGGTACGGCCAGATTTCTTAGCCGCTTTCGCCAGACCTTTGGTGCGCAGCCAATCGATTGCCGCTTCTTGATCACCATCGGTTTCGGTCAGCGCTTTTTTCGCGTCCATCATGCCTGCGCCGGTCATTTCGCGCAGTTCTTTCACCATTGCGGCAGTAATCGCCATCTTGGTTCTCCTAATTTGAGTAGGTTTTATGGGGGCGGCTTACCC
>CAZRFT010000123.1:0-10557 GCA_964599255.1 uncultured Neptunicoccus sp.
GGCGTATTCGGTCGGCCTACTCTTTGCTTAGCAAACCATCAACCGCCATCATATGTGAATAGCTTTCCCATAAGCCTGAAGCACGGATTCATGCATCATCTCTGACAGTGTTGGATGCGGGAATACGGTATGCATCAAATCGGCTTCCGTTGTTTCAAGCTGACGACCAACGACATAACCTTGGATCAACTCAGTCACTTCTGCCCCGATCATATGGGCCCCCAACAACTCGCCCGTTTTAGCGTCAAAAATGGTTTTTATCAGGCCCTCTTGTTCGCCCAAAGCGATGGCTTTGCCATTCCCTATGAATGGGAAACGTCCAACTTTAATATCAAAGCCCGCCTCTTTCGCTTGAGCCTCCGTATGACCCACCGACGCGATTTGAGGATGGCAATATGTGCAACCCGCAATACTTTCAGGTTTTACAGGGTGGGGTTTTTCGCCTGCGATAAGCTCTGCCACCATAACGCCTTCATGGCTTGCCTTATGAGCAAGCCAGGGTGGCGCCGCTAAATCACCAATAGCGAAAATTGTTGGAACAGTGGTGCGGCAGTATTCATCGGTCACAACATGGCTGCGATCCTCCTTGATCCCTAGCTTTTCAAGTCCCAGCCCCTCGACATTACCAACGATACCTACAGCTGAAATGACCGTATCAAACTCTTGTTTCTCGACTGTTCCATCTTTGGCGATATGGGCCGTTACTTTGCCTTTTGTGCGATCCAGTTTTTTAACCATGGTATTTTCCATGATTTTCATGCCTTGCTTCTCAAACTGCTTTTTCGCAAAGGCAGAAATTTCCGCATCTTCAACTGGCAGAATACGTTCCATAACTTCAACTACTGTCGTTTCAGCGCCCAAAGTGTTGTAAAAGCTAGCAAATTCTATCCCGATCGCACCCGATCCGATAACCAGAAGCTTTTTAGGCATTCGGGGCGGCATTAGCGCGTGCTTATAGGTCCAAACCAAATCACCGTCGGCCTCAAGTCCAGGAAGTTCACGCGCCCGCGCGCCAGTGGCTAGGATGATATGTTTGCCTGTAAGTTCCTCGGTGCCCTTCTCCGTTTTGACGGAAACCTTGTCCTTGGCTGTTAGCGTCGCTTCACCCATGATACTGGTGACTTTCGCCTTTTTAAGAAGATGCCCCACGCCTTGGTTCAATTGCTTTGACACCCCACGGGAGCGCTTTACAACGGCGTCTAATTCGTAGCCAATCTTATCGGCCTTCAGACCAAACTCTTCTGCGCGTTCCATTAAGTGGAAAACTTCAGAAGATCGAAGAAGCGCCTTTGTGGGAATGCACCCCCAATTAAGGCATATGCCCCCCATGTGCTCGCGTTCGACGATTGCTGTTTTTAGACCCAGCTGTGCGGCCCGAATTGCAGCAACATAGCCGCCTGGACCTGCGCCAATTACAACAACATCATATGAAGACATGGGAAGCTCGCCTTAATTTGGTTTAAAATTAAACCATTACAGTGTGCCTGATTTTTTGAGCACCCTCAAGCGGAACTCTTTTCCCGTTGTTTTTGGATTTTATCGACTAAGCTCCGATACCCGCCGTCTGACATAAATTTCTGCTCCGCTTTTGTCGATTTACGCCCCAAAGCCTCGTTGCGATATGGAAAGCGTTTGAATTTGCGGATGATTTCGCGGTGGACCTGAGCGTGCAGATCGTCTCCGCCATGACTATGTAGCTGATAAAGTTCGACGGAATAGTCCTGATCGTCGAGCTTTTCCGAATGCATAAACGGTGTGAAGAAGAACTGGCGTTCCTCGCCTTCGGTATCTCGATCAAACCCCTTTAGGATCGCGCGGCGCGCAATTGCACGGGCGGCTTTGTCGCCCTTGAAACTTTGAGCATCATTTCGGAACATGTTGCGTGCAAACTGGTCGAGTAGAATTAAAAGCGCCAAAGCGCCTTCACGCGAGCTTTCCCAGTCACCCAAATTGCCGTTAACAGCATCCCAGTAATCATTCAAAAACCGCTCGCGGATTTCATCATCGAGCTTTTGATCGCCCATATACCACTTTTCTTTTGGCGTCTCTTCGAGCCAGAATTTCAAGATACGATCAATACGTTCTTGCATTTCAGCCTCCGCTACTGCGGTTTCAATAGCATATTCCGCCGCGACCTCGGCGGCAACTGCTGTCGCTGCTTGCGTAATCGGCGCGTAGGAAGAGGTCTGATCCACAGGGATCGCAGGTCGCTGGGTCATTCGATAAAGTGAATAAAGCATCATGACGCCCATAAGCACGCCAAGATAAACGAAATAGCTATCAGGTCCGAATTGCGCAAATAGCCAGCCCACAATCAACGGTCCAAAAATTGCCCCTACCCCATTCACAAAGATCAAGCCGCCTGACGCTGCTGCCATATCTTCGTGTTCTAGAAAGTCGTTCGTGTATGCAATGTGGAGCGAATAAAGCGGGTTAGCGATGCCCCCAACCATGAACGAACAAAAGATAATCCAGTAAAACGCATCACTGATCAAAGCGCAGAAGGAAAAAGCGCCGCCCGCAAAACACATACCAGCAATTAGCAAGCGTCGATCCATGCGGTCAGACACCCACCCAATTGGAAATTGCCAAAGCAGACCACCCAGATAAATCGCCGCCACAAAAATCGAGATATCAACAACGCTGAAACCTTTTTCGGTTCCATAGACAGCGGTCATACCAAAGAGCGCGGAAAAAACTCCGCCCAAGAAAAAGATACCAACGACACCAAGCGGTGAGACCTTCCAAAGTTGGGGGAAACTCATCCCCTTTGTTGTTTGAAACATCGGTGCTGGTTTGACCGTTAATAGCACAGGCGCAAAGGACAGCGACACAATAACGCTCATTAAAACGAACAATCCAAAATCTTGCGGATCGGCGATATTCAACAACACCTGCGCACCAACAATCCCCGTCATTTGAACGATCAAGTAAAGCGACAGCGTCTTGCCGCGCATGTCATTTTCAACGGAATCATTAAGCCAGCTTTCTGAAACCACGTAGACCCCCGAAAAACAGAACCCGATCACGACACGTAAAAAGAACCAGAAATACTCATTTGGAAATGCTGCATATAGGATCAGTGCGGCAGAAGTGATTGAACCTAAGGCTGCGTAAACCCGAACATGGCCCACATTTCGAATTAAAGTCGGAGTAAATTTTGATCCACCCAAAAAGCCCAAAAAATATCCCGCCATAACCCAAGAAAGGGTTTGCGGGCTCATACCCTCCAGCGCACCACGGATGCCAATCAGCGTGCCCTGAAGGCCGTTGCCCAGCATCAGCATCAGCATGCCCAAGAGTAGTGGCCAAGTATTTCGGAGGACGCTGGTCATGGGAGGGAACCTTCCGTCAATTCATAATCTTTGTCTAAAGGCGCGCCCATAAATTGATGATCTGAAAAAGACCACCCCGTAGTCGTTTTTAAACCTTGGGAAATAACAGAGAAGAGTCGCCATAGGAGAAAAAACGATAATTTTCTTTGATCGCAGCGGCATAAATTTCATGCATTTTTTTAACGCCGATCAATGCGGAAACGAGCATTAGCAATGTGGATTTTGGAAGGTGGAAATTTGTAATCAATCCATCGACCGTGTTAAATTTAAATCCCGGTTTAATAAATATATCAGTCTCTCCCTCAAAGGCAGTAAGTGTGCCCTTTGAAGATGCTGCTTCCAACAATCGAAGGGCCGTTGTACCGACCGCCACAATACGCCCGCCTCGCGCCTTGGTTTCTTGAATTTCGTCTACGGTGCTTTGGGTTATCTGCCCCCATTCCGCATGCATGACATGGTCCCCAATCGCCTCTGATTTCACAGGCAAGAAGGTTCCTGCGCCGACATGCAATATGACTTTGCTGAAATCTATTCCCTGACCAGCCAAATCTTGAAGTAAGGGGTCGGTGAAATGCAGGCTGGCCGTTGGGGAAGCGACCGCCCCCATAACGCGCGCGAATACGGGTTGATAGTCCTCTATGTCCTTTTCGTCAGAACCCCGTTTCGAGGCGATATAAGGCGGCAGCGGCATCACACCATATTTTGCCAACGCTTTGTCAAATTCCCCGCCTTGCTTGTTAAACCTCAAGCAAAGGCCGTCTGGAGATTTATCAAGAAGTTCTGCATGAAACCCATTTGCAAATTCAATGAACTCGCCAACATGGATCCGCTTCGCGGGCTTTCCCAGCGCAAGCCAGTTTCCTTCGGCATCCAAGGAAAGTAGCGTCAGCTCTACTTTTACCTCTGTTGGTCCTTGCGCAGTATCTCGTTTACGCACACCTGTCAGGCGGGCTGGAAGAACCTTGGTTTCATTCAAAACCAGGCGATCTCCAGGACGCAAATAGCTCGCAATATCGCTGAACTGCCGATGTTCGATCCTGCCGCCCTCACAAACCAGAAGGCGAGAGGCCCCCCGAGGCTCGGCGGGCCGCAAGGCAATCAACTGCTCCGGCAGCTCAAAATCAAACTCACTTAGCTGCATTATTCGGTGGTTTTTTTCTTTTTCGATTTGAATAGGTTCTTGAACGGTCCAGGGAACAATATGGACAAAGGTTTAGCCTTTACCTTCGGCTCATCCGACGTTCCTTCGATCTCGTAAGCCATTGATATTAAACCACTTCCCTTTTTTGTTCCGAATTCACGTCCAATTGCACGTTCTGGCGTTCCATTAACAAAATAAAGCGGCGTCAAAACACCATCAAAATCAAGTGCTTTATTTTCCGAATAGTAGTCCCCATTCAGGGTCATCCCCATGGATGCCCCTGTGATTGAAACATCCTTTAGGATTGCCCCGCTTGGCTTTAACAGCACCTGCCCACGCGCTTGCTCAAAATGAATTCCATCACCTGATAGTTTTTGAAGTAGCCCAACTAAACTAAGATTATCCATTAGCGCGGCTAAGGCATTCGTATGAAGAACCCGAAACTGCTTGGCCTGAAAACTTGCAAAATAGACGTCTTCTTCTTCCGTAGTATCAAGGATCAATGAAATCTCACCGCCCCGAACGGAATCGAGTAAATTAGCCGCGCTCAGAACCTGACCTGCGTCGTTTCCAAATACTTCGATACGCGTTCGCCCACTATGGGGGTAAAGCTTGCCTTGAATTGGCGCAGCGCCGTTTATGCTAGCTGTAAAATTACCGCTCGTTGAACGTCCACTTCCCAAATTTCCCTTAAATTGATTGAGCGCTAAGTCATCCGTTATACGAAGCTGTCTTAGATTTGCGACAATAGAACCTGATTTATCTCTCTTCGCGCGACCTATATTCAATCGGCGAATATCCAAGCGATTGCCAGTTATACGTGTTTGATTTGCCTCTGCATCAATCTCCACAGCCGCGTCGAACCAGTTTCCAACCTTTACCGTCTCAAAAGAGGCCAATTTCAGAGCCCCGCTTTCCTGAAGAGACATAGACCCCTCTGCAATCAGACCTGCGCCCTCTACCAGCAATCGATCAATTTGAACTATGTTTCCAAAGGACCCCGCTACCTCTAAGTTCGTTTCTTTATCCGCTGATTTCCGCCATCCTAAAATAGGGATACGGACCTCGGCACCCTCTAAATTTGATAACAATTTGAAAGAGGTATCTTCGCCCCGGTGGCCATTGGCCTGAATAGTTGCCAATGCGGTTCCCTTGAACGCCTGCTCCGGCAATTGAAAACCAAACTTCGCTAGACTTTCTTCAGAAAGTGCAACGTCCACTTCAATCTGGTATTCTCCGTTGGGGTTATTTTGGAGTTTTTGTTGAAATTTGGCTTTGCCAATAGCACCGTTGATTTCCATAGGACCGTCAATTCGGAGTGAATCATTATCTGCCGTTGCCAAAATTTCATCAGAGGTGATTTCTTGGCCTTCGATCAATTGCGTGCTTTTGAAATTTTTGATCGCAGCAGCGACATCAAATTTCACAACCCCTTTTGGCGGGTCTTTAATCATCGGAAATTCGACAACGCCTTGGCCTTCAAACCTACCGGTCGCCATATCCGTTGATTTTCCCATTTTTTCAATGAACTTGAACTTCTCAATATCCAAGAATTCTAGTCCAGCGCGCAATGGCCCAGACACTTTCAGATCAACCCGACCATCAGAAGGCTTTTTCCTAACATCGACAATTGTGAAAAGTGAGCCAGCGCCGTCAATTTTTCCATACGGCGTTTTAAATCCTCCCCTCTCTATCCAAATCTTAAACGCATTGTCTGTCAAACGGGCGTGTCCGCTGGCATTTTCTAGCATGGGCGCTGTTTTGAGCACATGCGCCGTGGTGCCACTATATTCGAACGTTAGATCTGTATCGCTTTTGCCATCTATTCTTGAAAAACTAACATCGAGGTCGTGAACGGCCCCACTTGTGATGTTTGTATCCATCCAGTTTTTAGTTTTTGGGACAAGATTTTTTGGCCAAACATCAATCAAACTGGCCACCTCAATTCGGTCAATGGCGGCCGTAAAGATCGAGTTCCAATTGCCTTTCGAAGAGGTAATGCCGCCGGTTAATTCGATAAGTGAATTCCCTAAAATCAAACTGGCCTCATTGACCGCGAATACAATGGGCTTAAATTTGACTTCGCCTTTAAAGGTTCCCCCATCAAATGTGACATCGCTTGCGAACTGTTCGCCGTGGGGGAACGTGATATGATCTAGAACAACGTCGACAATTGCGCGATCAAGGCTGATTTCATCAAAGACAAGCTCAGCTGATCCAGACGCCTGCAATGACCCCAAAGAGGTTTCCATTTCAATCGACGAAAACCGGAAGGTTTGTGCTTCAGCTCGGTAGTCAAAATACGCCTTTACTGACTTAAAGCTAGCCGATGGATTGGTTTCTGTCGCCTTTAAACGGCCCTCGCCTAAATCCACAACGCCTGCAATATCTACAGCGGTTAATTCTTGACCAAGTTGAGCAACGAAACTTGCAGACAAGCGTGCTTCCACACTCTCCAAGAAGGAAAAGGGCTCGAACTGCTTTGCAATCAATTGCGTGTCTACACGCTCAAAAGTAAAATTGACGTCCGTTGCTTCACTACCCAAGGCTCGGGTTAAATTTAACCTAACCCAGCTGTCGCCACCCTCTCGAATATCTTCACGTAAACCCGCACTTAGGGAAAAACCATCATCATCAAGACGAAGCGTTAGCTCACCGTCAACAAAAAGGTTCGCCGTTTTGGTTTTTTGGTCCGAATAGAAAACTGTAACTTCATCAAGCGTTATTTCTTGCAATTCGTCATGGAAAATTTCTGTGGCGAGATCATCGATAGTTTCACCGAGTCGAAATTTACCGGAAGTATCTTGGGCATCCCCAAGCTCCATATTCCCTAGATTTACGTTTCCGAATGGATCTCGTGTAATGAATAAATTGGTTCCTGAAATCTTAAAACTTCCACTATTGCCAGAAATTCGCCGTTTCAGTGCAGAGAGCATATCGATCTTGAAACCAGATAATTCCAACAGCGCGCGATTGTCCTGATCGAACACAACTAGACTTTCGACAAGGTAGGCCGGATTCCAAAAGCTTGGACCAGAGACCATTCCAGCTGGGCTTAGCGAAAATGACATCTCAGAATTCGAGGCATCTAACCGTTGCGCAACAAATCGATCGAGAAAGCCAATCCGAAAGCCATCGCCGTCGTCTTGCATTCGCAGACTACCGAGCAAACCCATCCATGCGGTAATAACGCAAAGCAAAAGTGCGGCTAAGCCCAATATGAGACGCTGCATTGGCAGAATACGGGCCTTTGGCTGCGTTTTAGTTTTTTTCTGAGCGCCCATGAAAACCCGTCGTAAATCCTGTGCTTTTATCAGCAAGAGGCTATGCACTCGACCTATTCAAATTTGAGATCGTCCTCTAGTCACAATCCATTAACGATATAAAATTGGTGATATTGTGCCGATCCTAGGTTCGGGTCCTCACAATGCTGAAATAGTTTTACATTTTTACACGATCATCTTTACACGATCATCCAGCTTGTATCTTACCTTTCACACGATATGAGGGGTTGGAGAAAGTGGTGAATATGCATGAAATCCTTATGCGAAAAAGCAGTTGAAATCCTTCGCACTGGTGACGGAAGAGAAAAAACCAGAATTTCCCGTGAAACCGCGGCCCTTTGGTTTGAGGCCCGCGCTTCAGGGAAAGAAATTCCTCTCGGCCAAGCAACGCCCCCCGATTTTCCAGCCCGGCCCGAACAACCTGAGTTACTAGAGCCAAGAGAAATGCCCAAACGAAAACCAGGAAGCGAAAAGGGTCGCACCGCGCTTCTTCATGCGATTGCCCATATTGAACTCAATGCTGTGGATTTGCACTGGGACATAATTGCGAGATTTTCAGATGTTCCGATGCCGATAGGCTTTGTGGATGATTGGGTAAAAGCGGCTGACGAGGAATCCAAACATTTCAACCTGCTTTGCGACCGATTGGAGGCCTTGGGTTCCCATTACGGCGCCCTACCAGCCCATGCAGGCATGTGGCGAGCGGCAGAGGACACAGCACAGGATTTTATGGGTCGTCTTGCAATCGTACCCATGGTTTTGGAGGCGCGCGGACTTGATGTAACACCTGGCATGATCGATCTCTTTATAAAGCATAACGATCCAGACACCGTTTCTGCGCTAGAAGTAATTTATGCCGAAGAGGTCGGACATGTCGCCTATGGATCAAAATGGTTTCACTTTCTTTGCGGGCGTCATGAACTCGATCCTAAAGATGAGTTTCATAGGCTCGTTCGCCATTACTTTCACGGCGGGTTAAAACCACCCTTCAATGAAGAAAAACGCGCAGAGGCAGGATTACCGCCCGATTTCTATTGGCCAATGGCAGAAAATGAGACTTAAAAACGGCAACATTTCGCCATAATTGCCTAATTTTGAATAATTTTCCTTGTCACCGATAAAATATATTGGTCAAAGCATTAAGCACGCAAAAAAGCTACAAAAAGCTGGGCAGGGGCAAAAATGAACGCGATCACGGGACCGATAAACCGTCTCTTGGAAAGGCATGTGCCTGAACAACGGATTTACCTCCGTTCCAATCGCACGACCCGTTATGTTCGTCTCTCCCCTCTGCAACAAACATTTCTCGTAAGTGGTATCGCTCTTTCTCTTTGTTGGCTTATCATCGCCTCTGTGACCCTTGGGCTGAATTCAATTGATGCAAAATCGGCCGAAGAACAAAAGCTTGTTCTACAAGACGCCTATGAAAAACGACTGGCACAGCTTGCCAGCGAACGAGATAAAAGATCGCAAGAGGCCCAACGCGCTCAAGAGCGTTATTATGCTGCTCTACGCCAAGTTTCAGAGCAGCAAGAGGGGTTTTTGTCGCTCGAAGAAGAACGCCGCGAGCTGGGTCGTGGCCTAAAAATTATGCAGCGCAAGCTTCAAGAAGCCGTCAAAGCGCGCGACGAAGCATTGAATCGCGCTGATACGCTTCTTGCTGATTTGAACGACTTGAATTCCAATCTTAACAATCAAATTGGTAATATTCAGGATACCAAAGAGACGCTCGCATTTCTTTCCTCCGCTTTGTCTGACACTTCAGAAGAACGCGATGAAATTTACGAGGAAGCTTCCGAACTGTCTGATCGCGTGGACTCCTTGGAATTTGATACAGCACTTCTGCAAGAGCGTGGGAATTTGATCTTTCAACGCCTTGAAAGTGCCGTTGGCGTCGCGCTTGAACCATTGGAACGCGCGCTGGATCGAAGCGGAGTAAACTCAGACGCCCTGATTTCTGAAATCAAAAGTGGCTATTCCGGCACGGGCGGACCGATCACACCCTTAGAAATCATGTCCGAAACGGCACTTATTGACAGCATTTCAACACGTGCTAGCAATTTGTTGCTTGATCTTGATCGCGTTAGCTTGATGAAAATGGCTGCTGATCGCCTGCCTTTAGGGCATCCCGTTGTTGGCCGCTTCCGTTACACGTCTGGATTTGGTGGGCGACGCGATCCTGTCACAGGTGGGTGGCGCGCGCACAACGGCACAGATATGGCTGGCCCTCTTAATACGAAGATCGTTGCTGCAGGTGACGGCGTAGTAACTTTTGCCGGTTGGCAAGGTGGCTACGGCAGGCTTGTCCGCATCAGACATGCACAAGGTTTTGAGACCATGTATGCGCATCTGAACAGAATAAGCGTAAAACCAGGCGACCGAGTGACCAAAGGTCAACAAATCGGCGCTATGGGAACAACCGGAAAAAGTACGGGCGTTCACTTACACTACGAGATCCGCATTGGCGGAAAACCCCTAAATCCTATCAACTATCTAAAGGCTGCGAACGATGTTTTCTAAAAAAGAACCAGCAAAACCTTCAACAAGCGCTAAATCCGCAACAGCGCCTAAGGACGATGAAGAAAAATCAACAAGCTCTTCTTCTTCCACATCTTCTACTACTGCTGCACCCGCTGCAACGGCACCAAAAGCAAAGCCACCTGCATCAACTTTGAGATCTCGGATGTGTTCCATAGCAGCAAGGAACGTGCCCCCATGGGGGTTGCCCACAAGAAAGCCATTCGGGTTTTGGAAGTAGAACCTGCTTGTGCTGGCACCTTTCTTCTTAACTTCATCG
>CAZRFT010000124.1:0-4821 GCA_964599255.1 uncultured Neptunicoccus sp.
ATGAGTACACTTGCACAACCATTAGGAATTAGTTGGTCCTGTCGCCATACATGGGGACGCGCGGCCTACAATACCTCTTGGTGTTTACTAGGTTGCGCCATTGGCGATCTTGGTACCATTGCCTATTTCCAATTCATGGGGATCCCCTGGCCGACGCTCGCGATTATGGCGCTAGCCATGTTTAACGGTATTATGACTTCGATTGCGTTGGAAACCTTCATTCTGAGCTATCAAATGACTCTTAAGCTCGCGTTTCGCACGGCAATTGGCATGTCGCTAATCTCTATGTTGGGCATGGAAGCGGCGATGAACCTCACTGACTATTTGTTAACGGGCGGGGCGAAATTAACTTGGTGGGTGGTTCCAATAATGTTGGCTGCAGGATTTGTTACGCCGTTACCCTATAATTATTGGCGATTAAAAGCGTTGGGGAAATCATGTCACTAAAAAGAAACGTAAGCGCCGCGCTGGGCGTAATTTACCTTGGCGCGCTGGCGAGCGTCGCGCTTGCCCATTCAGGCGCCACAGGTATTGTTAAGGAGCGCATGGATGGCATGTTGGAACTCGGCAAAGCACTCAAAGCCTTAAGTGCAGAGGCAAAAAATCCTTCTCCGAGCACGAGCGTGGTAAACCAAATAGGTGCGAGCATTGTTGCTCAGTCTGGTGAGAGGCTCGCTGAACGCTTCCCAGAGGGAAGTTTCCCAACAGTTTCTGAAGCCAATCCCATAATTGTCGATGAAATGGATAAATTTCTGCAGCTCTCAACAGCGCTTCAAACACTTGGGGTATCCTTGTCAATAAAAAAAGAATTTTCACCAGACGAGCTAAGAGAAACTCTCGCGGCACTCGGCGATAATTGTAAAGCGTGCCACGCGGAATACCGGATTGAAAAATGAAGAAGCTATTTTTAGGGCTGTGGCTCGCCGCGATGGCGACACCTATTTTTGCCGATCATGAGCTGGACTTTGGCGAAATTGAAAATGGTAAACGTATATATGGGGATCAATGTGCCTCCTGCCATGGGATCAATTTAGAAGAGGAGCCAAATTGGCAACAGCGTAAAGCGGATGGTACATTACCCGCTCCACCCCACGACGAAAGCGGACACACCTGGCATCACGACAATCAGCTTCTTTTTCTCTACACAAAACTGGGTGGACAGAAACTGATGGAGCAACGAGGAATTGCAAATTTTAAGAGCGGTATGCCGAAATTTGATGGTGTAATTAGTGATCAAGAAATAATCGATGTTCTCGCCTATATCCGCTCCACTTGGCCAGAGGAAATTCAATCAGCACAAAACTCTCGAAATCCGAAGCATTAGTTGCCAGGGAGGAATTCGGTCGGGCTCCCCTGTGCCGCTGCTAGCGTCGCTGTTTTATTTTCCCAGTGATCAAACGCGCGCCTTTTGAGTAAGTCAGATAAGACCACAACCAGTTTGTCGCGACCAAAAATGGCTGGCGCACATCAATCAAAAAATAGATATGGGCAAATCCCCAGACCCACCAGGCAAGAAAACCGGACATTTTCATCCAACCAAAATCGATTACCGCCGCATTGCGTCCGATCGTGGCTAGATTGCCGAAATGTCTATATTGAAACGGTTTCGAGCTGTCACGACAATCCAATTTCGATTTAATAACTGAAGCGACATATTTTCCCTGTTGCTTCGCTGCTGGGGCAATTCCAGGAACGGATAAATTATCTTTCCAACCAACCTTGGCGGCATCCCCGATCACAAAAATATCTTTATTGCCCGGAATGCTAAGATCGCTGGTTACTTCGACACGGCCAGCTCGATCGGTTGGCGCGCCCAACCATTTTTCCATATGGTCAACCTGAACACCTGCACCCCAAATTGCCGCCTGTGTGGGAATAAAACCATCAGACGTTTGAACGCCATCTTTGGTTATATCTTCCACCATGGTGTTTAATCGAACGTCAACGCCGAGTTTATTAAGTGACCGAAGTGCTTTGTTCGAGAGGTCCTCTGGAAAAAATGACAGCACTCTTGGTCCACCCTCGACCAAAATTACTTTGGCGTCCTGAGGTCGAATGTTTCTGAAATCTTTGGAAAGTGTGTGATGCGCCAGCTCTGCAATTGCACCTGCTAATTCAACACCGGTTGGACCTGCGCCAACTATGACAAAATTCATACAGCGTTCTTGCTCGGCATGGCTTTGCGAAAGTTCTGCCCGCTCAAAAGCATAAAGAATACGACGTCTGATTTCTGTTGCATCAACGATTTTTTTTAAGCCAGGCGCATACTTTTCCCAGGCTTGGTTTCCAAAATAAGAATGCGTCGCGCCGCTGGCCACAATTAAATAATCAAAGGGCACCTCTCTTTCAGAGGTACGAACAACCTTCTTTTTCTGGTCCACACTGGTCGCTTCGGCCATCAATACGGTCACGTTTTTCTGTCGCGAAAATATCCCACGGATTGGCCACGCAATGTCTGCGGGCGAAAGATCTGCTGTAGCAACTTGGTATAGCAGTGGTTGGAACAGGTGATAATTTCGTCGATCGATGATGGTGATATCGACATGCGCATGCCGCAAAGCTTTCGCTGCCGACAACCCGCCAAATCCCGCGCCGATAATAACAACTTTGGGACGCGAGGTTTGAGTGGTGTCGTTCATTGAAAGTTTCTAAATGTCTTGCGGAAATCTTGTGATGATACGTTGGTTCAAGTCATCGCGGACTTTTCTATATTTTTCAAGCGCGGCTTCACGACCCTCCGCTCCGGTGGGGTCATCTATTTCCCAATACTCGACCTCTGTGGCCGCATGGGTCAGATGTTGCTTCACCACCTTTTCGGACATCGGTGACAGGGCGACGATCAAATCGTAGCTTTCTAAATCATCGCCCCAATTTTCAAGGTCCTCGAAACTGCGTACTTGGTGCTTGGTTAACTCGACACCAACTTCTTCGCAAACGGCAACCGCAAAGCCATCAATGTCTTTGTCATTTCCAACACCAGCGGATTGGATAAAAATCGTTGTACCAACATGTTTTTTTGTGAGCCCTTCTGCCATCGGGGACCGAATAGAATTATGGTCACAACAAAAGAGTACGGATTTTGGGGCGTCGGCCATCTTGCAAATCTATCCTTTGAAATGCAGCGCGCAGATTAGTGTAAAAAGACGGCGGGACGTATCTTGATCGATTTCAATTTTGCCCGATAGCCGATCTTTTAGTTGTTCAGCCCCTTCATTATGGATGCCCCGGCGCCCCATATCGATGGCCTCGATTTGTGCAGGTGGTAGGCTTGTCACCGCCTTGAAATAGCTCTCAACAATTTCAAAATAGTCTTTGATAACTTGCGAAAGCGGCGTGATCGAAAACAGATAATTCTGGATTAAATTGTCATCTTGGTCAGTGACGTTAAAGGCCAGTCGTTTTTCCTCTAACCCCATCTTTAGCTTAAAGGGACCATCGGGCGCGTCATCGTGGGATAGCGCAAATTTATTCTCTTCCAATATATCATGAATGGCGACACGGCGCTCCTGCTCCACCTCGGGTGTGGGTTTCGGCAAGGCAGCATCATCCAAAGTGATATCGATTAAGTAACTCATGATTTGCTATTTAGATGGTTTAGTCGCGCCCGTATAGAGAGACCATGGGCCTCTAGGCTTTCAGAATTTGCCAAGGTCTCTGCAGCAGGCCCAATCATGTTAAGTGCCTCTGGCGTCATTTTGGCAATCGTCGTGCGCTTCATGAAATCCAAGACTGAAAGGCCAGATGCAAAGCGCGCGGAACGCGCAGTTGGTAACACGTGGTTTGGGCCGCCAACATAATCTCCAATCGCCTCTGGAGTATAGTGGCCCAGAAAAATAGCGCCTGCGTGAGTTACTTTTTCTGATAGTGCCTCTGGGTCTTCAACACACAGTTCTAGATGTTCAGGTGCAAGCCTGTTGGAAAGTTTCGCGGCTTCGTCCAAATCTTCAACGACAATTGCTGCGCCATAATCACGCCAAGAGGCGCCAGCAACATTTCGGCGTTCCAATGTTTCCAACCGCTTTTCAATTGCTTCAGTCACTTTGGTAACGAAGGGCCCATCGTCGGAAATCAAAATTGCCTGTGCGCTTTCGTCATGTTCAGCTTGGCTTAGCATATCGAGCGCGATCCAATTAGGATCATTGTCCTTATCTGCGATGACTAAAATTTCAGACGGACCAGCAATCATATCAATGCCAACTTGCCCGTAAACACGTGCTTTGGCTGCAGCAACATAAGCATTGCCAGGGCCCGTTATCACGTCAACCTTTCGGATTGTCTCAGTGCCGTATGCCATGGCGGCAATCGCCTGGGCGCCACCGATTTTGTAAATCGTTTCCACGCCCGCAAGGCGCGCCGCCAAAAGTACCAGTGGATTGAAGTTTCCTTCCGGACATGGTGCGCAGATGCAAAGATCTTTGACACCTGCCACCTGTGCTGGGATCGCATTCATCAAGACAGAAGAAGGGTAGGACGCTAATCCGCCCGGCACATAAAGTCCTGCACGATCAACCGGCGTCCATCGCCAGCCAAGGCTTTCGCCGTGAGGTCCCATCCAATTTTCATCCTTGGGAAGCTGGCGTTCGTGATAATCGCGAATACGAGTGGCGGCTAATTTTAAGGCTTGGGCCTCGTCGGGATCCACCTGGGCAATCGCCGCATCAATCTCTGCCTCGGTAAAGGATAGGGAAGCAGAATTCAGCGATAACTTGTCAAATTTCTCTGTCAGTTGGATAACAGCAGCATCACCGTTTTCGCGTACTTCTTGTAAGATGGCATCGACGGCTTCACCGACATCAACACTTGCTTCGCGTTTGGCGCTCA
>CAZRFT010000125.1:0-1821 GCA_964599255.1 uncultured Neptunicoccus sp.
GCTCAGCGTGTTGACTGCTTTATTGAAGAGCATGGGTTCAACCGGAATACGTGCGCCTGTTTCCTCTGCATGTTTGCGGTAGTTTAAACCGATGCAGTAAAAATTCGGCACTTTCGCAAGACAGGCACCAATTCGGCCGCCCGGGGGCAGTATGGGCAAGTCCGTTACATCTAGCGACTTCAGCATCTCTATTTTTTCGATCGCGACATGATCGCCAAAGAAATCGTCGACATGGGCCGATAGATCACGAATGTTCCCTTCATCATCCATCATCGCTGGGCGTTCTTCGCCTTTGGCACCGTATCTTAGTAAATGCATGTCGCTCTCCTTGGCTTTTGACCGCCCGTGATTTGAACCCGTTAAATTGCCCTGAAACTATCAATTTTTGGAACATAACCACCGATTTTTTGCACCTCAGGGGGTTCTCTTGTTCGTTTCACATGTTAAATTGCCTCTCGTGGCAATCAGGGGTGATTGAAAGATGCGCAATAAAGGCGCCAAAGACGCTTTTGCTGAACGACTTTCACGGATCGAAAAAACGCATTCGACCGGCAACACCCATTTGGCAATGAACCAACATGGTCTTCGTGATCTCAGCCCAACCGAACGCGCAAATAAAATGGGAAAGCGGGGACGCAACCCCATGCTCCGCCTAATGGTTTTTGCGGTGATGTTTGTTGGCGGTACACTTTTCGCCCTAGCCTTCTTCAAACCAGAGGTTTTGTCGGCACAAATGACCTTGCTGAGCACAAGATTATCGATCCCGACTAACTTTAGCCCTTCACGCTCGATCAAAGTCGCTCAAAAACCAGAAGAGAAAATCGCAGAAGGCAGCAACATCACCCTTGGAAATACCGGCAACGGCTATCCGCTGTCGATAGTTGCAAATGAAGCGCGCGCAGAAATTCCGATTGAGGCTATTAGTCAGGGCGGTTTGCCACCGATGTTTGACCCTAAAATTGAGCTTTCTTTGATCACGCCGGTAAAAACCTGCACGGTTCATGAACCACTTGCGCCTGAAAAGATTTATTCGGTCAGCATTGACGAAGCAAAACGTCGGGCGCCGATTGAATTATTTACCGACGCACAAATTGCTGCGCGGTTGAACGATTGGTTCAAAAATGGTGGTGCCCTCAAAGCGCGTGAGATGTCTGAATATATGAATATAGGTGGCATTGAGGTCGCCGACGTCTTTGTCACAGATACAAAGCAACCCGTCCACTTGGTTCTGCAGAATCTTTATCGCGGGGTGATTTGGCGGATACATAAGGCCCCCGATGTGGAGATATCAGAGATCACGCTGGTCGCACCCCGGATTTCTGGGCTTATCGCAAATGACGGTCCAAAAATCACCTTTGTCGATGTGCAGTCGCGTAACGCCGACACAATTGGCCCAGGCGATGTCTTTAGCCGAGAGGGCGAGGAAGGAGAGGCGATTTGTTCAAACGTGCCCTACCGAAAACCTAACGAAAGTTGGGAACAATGGCAAAAGGCCGAAAAAAATAACACGCTCTATTTTAATCAGCGTGAAACCTTCTTTAAGCGCTTTGCGGAATATAATGCTTGGTTCAAAACGCGATACGGCCAAAATGCGGATGAAAATATGATCGAAGCTTCGTACGCATCCTTGTTGTTAGTAGGGCCAAAGCCAAACAGCGCGGTTTCCTTTCAGTCACTTGAAACTGCGCCATTACAAATTAAATCGGTTGATCATGTTTTGACGGGAACGCCAGAGGAAAATGTGCAAGCAAAAGCAGATGCCTTTGCCGCTCTATTAGAAAAAGCGGCTGGCGGCTCTATGGCGGGCCTGAACCCAGAACC
>CAZRFT010000126.1:0-8720 GCA_964599255.1 uncultured Neptunicoccus sp.
GTTTGGGTCACATTCGCTTAGGTACTTTATCACAATCAAAGAAGTGGCGTGAAGTCGTTGGACTTCTGGATTCTAATGCGCCTTTGGAGCAAATCGCAGAAGCATCCGCCAAAGCTTCCGAGCGCGATTTTTTGCGTGCCAGCAACGACCCCAATTTTCAGTTCGTGACGAAGCTTTTAGTTGAGCTTCCTTTTCTCGCACGTTCACCCAATTTCATGGAAAAACTTGAAGAATTGGGGATTGGCTCAAATTCCATAGATTCAGTCACTGCCTTGTTAAATGGCATCGAGTTGGCGATAGACCGGAATAGCTACGATATTGGTCACGCCTCAGATATTGGGGAACTGGCGAAGTCCTCACTAGTGGAAAGCTTGTCGCGCAAGCTGGAACAAAGACTACCATCTTTATTTGAACCAACTCCCCAAGAAATCCGTAAGGAATTGGCAAGCTTTGCTTCAGGTTCAAACTTCGCTGATTTAACTCGGGATTTCTTTGCACGGCTGAACTATCGATCGCTCGATTATTACCTAAGTCGAGAATTGGCCAATCATATTGGTGACAATAGGCGCTTCGCTTCAGATTTTGAGCGACGCGAATTTCAGCAGGCGCTTGCCCAACATGCACAAGAAGCTTCGCTGATTGTCAAAGAATTTGCGGCGGGATGGTACGGGAAAACAGTCTGGCAAGAAGGTGATTTAAGTCAGGCAGCGATAAATCGATTTACGTCTTTTGCGTTCAAGAAGATGAGGGATGAGCTTGGACGTCGTCGATAATCCCAAATATCAGGTAAAACGATTGGCCTCGCCCGTCACTGAAAAGGGTCGGGAGAAACTTCTTTTTGAATTGGACGGCAAACATCACGCGGTCAAACTCAAAGTAGAAAATCTAACTCATAAACTAGTCAGCAATTTGCCAAAACGATCGCTTGATCTATTAGAAATAGCTGCAATTTCTTACGGCGTCGATTCTGCTGTCTCTCGCGGTGGCGCAACTGATCAACAGATGGCAAAAAAGTGGCACCGCCAATTTCAGGTTAGCTTACCCGTTCGGGATTTAGTGTTTTGGAAGAATGAATCGGTAAAAGAAGAACTTGAAGAAATGCTCATGTTTCTATCTGGTGATCGCTTTCAATTTGATTTTACCAAAATTGCAACCGAAAACGATGATCCCAACCCCTTTTTTAACTATGGTGCTGGTAATGCATGGCGACCGGATCGTGTGCTAATGTTCTCAGGGGGCTTGGATTCTTTCGCTGGTGCGATTGAAGAAATTGCAGAACAAAAACAAAAGTTGGCGCTTGTCAGTCACTTTTCATCATCGAAGATTAAACCCGTTCAAAAGGAACTGAAGGAAGCACTTGCCGAGAAATTTGGCGCTGATATGTGCCACCACATTCCGATTCAAGTTCAAATGGCGAGTGGTAGTCTCAAAGAGGGCACGCATCGCGCCCGTTCGTTTTTGTTTGCTGTATTGGGCATGGTGACGGCTCAGGCTTTCGGTTTGGATAGAGTATCTTTCTATGAAAATGGAATTGTGAGTCTGAACCTTCCACCTGTTGGCAATGTACTTGGAACGCGGGCAACAAGGACTACACATCCTCAAACTCTAACCCGATTTTCAAATTTTTTGGGCAAAGTATTCGGTACGGAATGTCGCATAGACAACCCTTATTTCTGGCGCACCAAGAAAGACGTTGTTGAGACGATAAATAGGCTGGGAATGGGTGACTTGATTGCTCGGACGCGTAGTTGTGCGGACGTGCATAATCAGGTCATTCAGCATCCACATTGCGGACGGTGCTCGCAATGTATCGATCGTCGATTTGCGGTTTTGTCTGCTCGCCTTGAAGCACTTGATCCAAAGGAGGCATACCGCGTTGATTTGCTGGAAGGAGAGCGGGGCAACGTAATAGACCGCGAAGTTGCTTTGTCCTACGTTCGCAATGCCTTTGCGTATGAAACAATGCCTTCCCAAAAACTTGTTTCGTATTTTCCCGCTGTACTGGATGCCGTGAGCCATTTGGAACAACCTGAAGAAGCGGCTGTTGAAATGATCAGCGACTTACTTCGACGCCATGCCACTGGGGTAACGAGGGTGTTGCATGATGCATTCAAAACAAAGGGGGCAAGCTTTTTCCCAGAAAGCAGTTTACCGCAACTTTATGGCGATCAAAAACTCCAAGCAATACTTCCCTCTGTTCCAACAGGTGATGCAATAGATGGAGAGGAACCTATTTTTGATGTGAAAATAGATCGAGATCGCAAATCCATCGTGTTCGATAATCTTGTAGAATTTACAAGGAATGCCACTTCAGAACTTTTGATAGTTTTGGCAGAAAGATGGCTAGAGGGCGCTGGGAAAGGTCTTGATCCTCTCGATTACCCCTTAGTTAATGCCAGAAAGTTGTGCCAAATACTCGGTCTGGAAAGCGAAGAGAGTGTTAGAAAGAGGATAAACCGCTCTCGTAAATATGTGAAAACAAGTTTTGAAAGCGCTGGAATTAATCCCGATACTGTTGCTGACCTAATAGAAAACATCCCATGGGGAGGATACCGACTGAACCCTCAAATGGTTACGGTGAAAGTCAAAGAATGCTAAACTGGGCTAGCTTTTTTCAATAACATCAAAGTCATCGCTATCCGCAAAACGCTGCATCAGCTCTACCTGCCGCCCAGCGCTCAAGGTACCATATGAGCTGAAAGTCGTAAGCACATCGTCGTGCCCCATATTTTGAGACCACGCCTTAAAGTCCTCTGGGGTCTTACAATGTGCGTTTGCTAAGTCGACAACGCAGTCTCTGACCCTATGTGGTGAAAATGGTGGCAATCCTGCTTTTGCAAAAGCTCCTTTGAATATCTTTGCAAGGCTGGATGCGCTTGACCAGGGCGAGCGTTCAATCCCCAGTGCTTCAAAATACCCAGCCCTTCCAATTCCTATTTTTGTCTTTGGAAAAAGGGGGTCAGTACTGCAAAACAAATGATCGCGTTTGAGTTCTGAAATCCAATCGGCCAACACATTCTCAAATTCTTTACCAATCGGATAAAAGGCTGTTGTAAATGATTTTCCAAATTTTGTGTTCACGTTTCTCCCGTCAAAATTAACAAATCTATTGATCAAATCCACATGGCCGATCTGAATAGTGATCGCTGCACCTTCTCTGGACGCGGTCAAAAATAGAAATGCCAAAAGTGCTCTGTCTCTTCTCTCAATCACCGTGGCGCTTGGCATATTGGTTAAAACATGCCGCGCCTGTTCTGGCGACGGATGAGGCTTGAAAAGTGATGAACGCCTTGCCTGTTCTGCCTTCTTGTCTGGTGTCAAATAGTCTACATCAGATCGAATAAGCCGCGATTTGTAACCGGCTTGGTCACAGAGCCACGAATAAAATGCTTTTAGGTCCCGTAATATGCCGCCAATAGTTGATGCAGATAGGGGCGCACCATTTTTCTCATTCCGAAGATTGGTCAAATAACGTTTAAACGCACGCGCTTGCTCGCTGTGAAATACTCTGTAATCCTTGCCCTTTAGAAAAGTCTCATAGGTAGAAATAGACGCTGCCGCCTTATCCACCGACGCTTCAGACAAGCCACGCGCATCCTTAAGCCAAAGGAGGTATTTTCTCTTGGTCCGAAGATTGTTTTGATTGTTATTTGACATGGGCTTTCTCTCTATTAGCCGAGGTTACTTTCAAGAGGGGTTCACTAAAGGACACTAATCTTGGGTCAGCCTGTTGAATTGTGACCGAAATTTTTGTCCTTATCGCTTCCAAATCATCGCGTTTAACGATTTTGTAGATGATGTTTTCACAAGATGGGCATAGCGCAGATAATTGACCGCTAGTGGGGGAAAGATGGCAATAATCAGCTATCTTTCCATCCGCAGCTTGGGGAGACTTGCAGCCAAGACAATAAAAGTGATCCAACGCAAGCTTCTGCTTTGCCTGCGCTTGTCTCTCACCCAGAAACTCTCTCAGAACTCGTCCTTCTATTAGCCATGGCTTTTGAGCTTTATTCGCGACTAAGCCGTTTTTAATCCACCTTATGACCGTCTGGCGATGGCAGCCCAGCGCATCGGCTGCTTCGAAGATTGAGTAGATACGATGAGTCTTTATCCGCGTATATGGAAATTTCTTTGTCATCAGCTACCTCCTGGAGCGATTGGGCCATGCGTATTTTGGCAAATCTGGGCCGCCTCGAAGGATTCAATTTCTTCCAAATCATAAAGTACCCGAGACCCAATTTTTAAGAATTTGGGGCCTCGACCAAGCCAGCGCCATTGTTCAAGTGTGCGGTGAGAAATCTGCCATCGGTCGGCCAACTGTTTTTGTGTAAGCTTTTTCATTTTGCTTCATCTTTTCACTTTCGCAGTCGCGGAATTGCGATCTGCTTCTGTGAGTAAAGATGCGGCTAGAAACGATTAAAGTATGTGCCCACTGGGGGAAAAGATAGGTACAAGAAATTTTGTATGCCGTTGAGTTTATTACACTATAAATCGAAGTTGTGACCAAATACAAAGTTAACGTGACAGGGTTCCTTAGCATAGAAAAAAGGTTCATTGGATCAACTACGGTTCCGTCTTACGCACATTTACGTCTAACTTAAAAATGTCTACATTTGGCCCTTAGCTGTCATTAGCTTTATTGATATTCACTTCACACATCCTACCCGAAAGCGGATTTTCAAATGTCACGATTTTTCAGCACTTGTAATAAGTCACCCTAACCACAAAGGGTAAATTGACAAAACAGTCACGACCCTAGCTAGATTGTTTCGCTTATTCCAAAAGCGAGGCTAGCATCGGGCAATCAGTTCGACCATTTTCGCAATTGGCAACAAGCTCAGACAGTGCCGTTTCCAGCTTTTTAAGCTCTTTAAGTTTTTGCCGAACCTCCGAAAGATGCGCGAGGCCAAGGCGCTCTGCTGCCGCACAGGAACCATCCATTGTACTTGCAAGCTGCTTCAATTCCATAACGGTACTGATAGAAAATCCCAAATCCCGGCATTGCTTGATAAATCGAAGCTCTGAGATGTTTTCCTTAGAATAAACGCGCCGCCCAGATGGATTTCGATCAGCTTTGGCAATTATACCTTCGCGTTCATAATATCTGATTGTTTCAATAGCTATGCCGCTTTGCTTGGCAGCTTCTCCAATCGCGATCATGTGAACAAACTCCGCTTGATCCTGTAGTTACTACAGGTTGTATTTAGCGCTTATGACTATGAACGCAAATACCGAAGATGAAACTCAAAACGGCCCTAGCAGGGCACTGATTGGCGGTGCGGGCTTACTCGCATTTCTTAGCGCCTCATGCTGTGTTCTTCCCATCGGCCTTTCTATTGTCGGCTTGGGGGGATCATGGCTTTCGATGTTAGGCCCCTTTGTGGCTTATAGGGTCGAACTTTTGGTCCTTGTCGGGCTAATTCTTGCCTGGGGATGGTTCAGGATCATTCAACGCTGGCGTTGCGCACGCGCAAAGCGATCAACCCTTATTCTTTTGGCGATTGCAAGTTTGGCGTTTTTAGCAAGCGCTACCTCCCCTATCTGGGAAGAAGCCGCAGCCCAAAACATGTGGATGTTATGGCAACAGACGCGATGAAAAGCAAAGTAGAGCTCAACTCTACTGTGACCTGCCCAGAATGTGGACATGTTTCAGAAGAAACAATGCCGACCGATGCGTGTCAGTGGTTTTACGAATGTAGCTCGTGCAAAACTGTTCTGCGTCCTAAGCAAGGGGACTGTTGCGTTTACTGTTCCTATGGAACCGTTCCCTGCCCACCAATTCAGGAGGGAACTATTTGTTGCTGACTGGGCCAATTTGGCTCAAAACGGTCACCCATATTTATTGACTAACCCACGTTAGCTGAAGTTATCGCAAAAATCAATTTGCACCCAAATCAAACATTCTTAAAACAATTCTCTTGGTATTTTGTTGACCTTCCCCCTAGTGGAAGGATTAGGGAGATGTCATGAAAAATATTCTCGCAGCCTTTCTCTCACTATTGATAGCTGTTCAGGCAAATTTCGCCTTTGCCCAATCAGAGAAATCTTTCGAGGAACAAGTCCTCGAAGTTATTCGCAAAAACCCAGAAATAATTCGAGAAGCGATAACTTTGCTTCAAGAACAGGAACAACTTGCGGCTGAACAAAATCGGCAACTCGTGATCGATGAAAACATTTCCCTTATTCAAAGTGTCGACAATGCGCCCGTACTGGGTAACCCGGACGGCGATGTGACAATCGTTGAGTTCTTTGACTACAATTGTTCATATTGTCGGCAATCGGCCGAGGTCGTAGAAGAGTTGCTCGCAAGTGATCCAAATATTCGTCTTATTTATCGCGAATGGCCAATATTAGGCGAAGGATCTATTTTTGCTGCTCGGGCATCCTTGGCGGCACTGAAGCAAAATAAGTATCAAGAGTTTCACTTCGCGCTGATGCGGTTGACCGAACCAGCGACAGAGCAATCGGTTTTACGCTCAGCAAAAGAAGTTGGTCTTAATATAGCTCAGCTTCAAACTGACATGGATGACCCTTTGATCGCAGAGCATGTGAACCTATCGAGAGAAATGACGAGCGCCCTTAATTTCTCAGGAACACCGTCCTTTCTCATCGGAAGGACTGCGGTGCCCGGATATATAAATCTCGCTCAAATGCGGGCAGTAGTTGAAAGTGAAAGAACTGGATCGACCACGAAAGAGTAAGTCGAAACCTATGTTGTTTAATGTTCCTGATTGCACAGCTTGTGATCAGCGAGAGAAGCAAGAACATAACAGTTCTCAGTAATGCCGTGTCCGTCACAGCCTTTGGAAATTCTGCTTAGTTCTTTCTCTAATGAGCGTAGCTTTTTTATCTTACTACGCACATCGAATAGCTGAGCATTCGCAATGTCAGTGGCGGCTCTGCAGGACTGATCTGGATGTCCTTGCAACTCGATCAAAGAGGAAATCGCTTCGATTGAAAACCCAAGATCGCGGGCATGCTTTATAAAGCTCAGGCGTTCAATCCCTGCTTTGTCATACCGCCGTTGGTTGCCCTCAGAACGCTCTGGTTCGACCAACAACCCCATTTCTTCATAGTAGCGAATGGTCGGTATTTTTACGTTTGTGCGCTTGGAAAGTTCTCCGATCGAAAACATATAAATTCTCTTGAACCTCTAGTTGCTAGAGACACTATATTACACCCAATGGGATTTCAATGGAGACTAAAAATGTCAGGCTGTTGTGGACATGATGCTAAATTTGATGGGGTATCTGCCGATTATAAACGTCGTCTTTGGATTGTAATTGCGCTTAATGCCGCCATGTTCATTGTCGAAATGACAGCCGGTCATTTGGCCAAATCGCAAGCATTGCAAGCGGATGCGTTAGACTTCCTAGGTGATGCATTGACCTATGGTATCTCTTTGGCTGTCATTGGTGCTTCTATCCGCATTAGGACAAATGCGGCATTGGCAAAAGGCATTAGTTTGTTGCTGATGGGGCTTTGGGTGATGGGGTCTACGGTTTATCGGGTCTTCTATATCGGTATCCCAGAAGCAGAGATTATGGGTGTCGTTGGTTTCCTTGCCCTTCTTACCAATTTGGCAAGTGTGCTTTTACTCGTGCGTTATAAGGATGGGGATGCGAATGTACGTTCCGTTTGGTTGTGTTCACGCAACGATGCCATCGGAAATGTCGCCGTTATGTTTGCGGCATTGGGCGTTTGGGGAACGGCAAGTGGGTGGCCCGATTTGGCCGTAGCGATGATCATGGCGAGTTTGTTTTTGTCCTCAGCATTCCAAATTGTAAAGCAAGCCTTGGCTGAGCGTCGAGACGCGGTCGCTCATACACATGCTGAAATATGATTGAAAGTTTTCTTGTTATATTGGGCATCGGCATTTCACTTTTAACGCTGGGGGCTATAGTATGGTCAATCAAGTTTCCCGAAAAGAGCCTTTGGCCACCCAAGACTTATACGATGTGGACGCCCTACATCATTTGGTCACCAACATTTGTGCTCTTTGGAACTATAATTGCTTTAGGTGTGTTGGGCTGGGGGCAAATATCAATACCTGTATTTATCAAATACGGGATAGGAATTCTGTTGATCTTAGTTGGGAACGGGATTGTCTGGTTTGAGGTTTTTAAATTCGGAATTTCACAAACTGGTGGTGCTGTCGGGAAGCTAAAAAAAGATGGGCTTTACCGTTTTTCAAGAAATCCCCAATATGTCGGCGATATTCTTATGATTGTAGGTTGGGTGTTGGTGTCTGCGGCACCTTTCGCAATGCTCGTTGGCATGTTTGCGATTACAGTTCTGATTGCCGCGCCGTTTTCCGAAGAAACGTGGTTAAAGAAATACTACGGGGCAGATTATAAAAATTATTTCAAAGCTACTCGCCGCTTTATTTAGTGAGGACAGACTTTTTTGCCGTGGATTATCCGTCGCAATTATTGTGTTTGCGCCACATCGTTTCGTCGTGGCCCTCAGGAACATTTAGGCAAGGATCATCATTTCCGTAACCACGCAAAGTGTTGTATTTGGCAATTTGACCTTCGGTTAAGATCGTCACCGTTTCCAAATGCTGCGACAAATGCACAAACCGTAAATTCGCGCGTGCATCTGATGAGGCTGAAATGGCTACCGCAAGCTTATCTCGATCTGCCGAGTTACTGCGGAAAACCTCATCGAGATCTTCTTCTGCCGCGATGAAAGTTTGGCCTGCTTCGATAGCGTCTTGT
>CAZRFT010000127.1:0-5784 GCA_964599255.1 uncultured Neptunicoccus sp.
GCTTCCCTATTTATTAATTAGGGGGCCAAGAGTCCCAACAATGACACGAAAGCGCATTCAATTCACGTTGGATGCGCTTTTCTTTTTTCTAAAGAATTTTGGGTTACTTTTTTTAAGATTTTGGGCAACTAATTTTTGGAATGGCAGCGCGAGATGGCAACCAGACATCGCTGGGCCTGGTATGTTCTTAACGACTAATTTTGGGATTTTTATTGACGAAAGTGGCAGTCCCTAGGGGAATCGAACCCCTCTTTCCAGGTTGAAAACCTGGCGTCCTAACCGATAGACGAAGGGACCGCATCTTTCGTGACGCGCTACTTATCTTTGGGATGGGGTGAATACAAGCACAAAAAGCATGGTAAGCGAAATTTTATGCGGCGAAAGCAACGTCTTGAACGATCAATTGGACACTTCTTTTCCCCTGCCACTCATTGATATCTAACCGCCCCGCAAAGTGAAACTTTTGTCCTTTATGATCTGACAGGGCCAAACCAGATGGCGTTTCGGCCGCATTGAAAAATATCGCATCGATTTTGTTCGATTCATCATCGCTCAAATTCAACTTTAGATGATTTTCCCCTACGACTTTTACAAACTCGACTGACAGATTGCCCATTACAAAAACCGGATTTCGTGCACCTGCACCAAAAGGTCCGGCTTGCTCCATTTGTTCTACTAGCTCTAAAGTGGCCGCTTTAATGGAAATCGCGCCATCCACTTTAACAGCGCCTCCGCCAAGCGTTGCAGCACCTTGTTGCATCAACAACTTTTCTAGCGCCATCATCGCTTCTTCAATTTCTTCTGGGGTGCAAGAAAGGCCAGCGGCCATTTTGTGGCCGCCTCCTTTTTGAAGGATCCCTGATTGCACCAAATTAGAAATCGCAGAGCCCAGGTTAATACCTGCTACAGAACGCCCAGAACCTTTTGCTTCGGCTTCATCAACCCCAAGAATGATCGTTGGCCTATTGGTTTTTTCTTTGATTCGTGCCGCGACAATACCAACCACACCTGGATGCCAATCTTTGCCCGCAGCCCAAAGAAGCGCGCGATCCGTCCCGCGTTCTTCGATTTGTTCGAACGCCTTTAACTGAACCTCCGCTTCGATTGTTTTGCGTTCGTGGTTTAGTTGATTCAGTTTTTCTGCCAGTACCGTCGCCTCATGCGGGTCGGTAGAACAAAGAAGACGTGCACCAATATCGGCTTTCCCTATACGTCCGCCCGCGTTAATGCGGGGTCCTAGAACATAGCCCAAATGATATGTGGTCGGATAAGATTTCACGCCAGCGATATCGCCGAGGGCCGCCAATCCAATCCGCTTTCTACCCGCCATTACTTTTAACCCTTGCACAACAAAGGCTCGATTAAGCGCCTTTAATGGCGCAACATCTGCAACCGTTCCCAAAGCAACTAAATCGAGAAGTGGGAGGAGTTCAGGTGTGTTGTGAGCGGCCTCGCGACGTTGACGGTTAACCTCGACCAAAACCAAAAATACAACTCCAGCCGCGCATAGATAGTCCAGCTGACCATCCTCATCTGCGCGGTTAGGGTTCACTACGGCCAAAGCCTCTGGCAGTTTCGCTTGACCCAAATGATGATCGATCACGATGACATCAGAACTTGCTGCTGAGATTGCTTCAAAGCTGACCGTGCCACAATCCACACATATGATAAGGTCATGTGCTTGAGAGAGTTTACGCATCGCTTCGGGATTGGGGCCATAACCTTCCGTAATTCGGTCAGGGATGTATATGTGCGGATTGACCCCCAATTGAATTAGGTAGTCTGATAAAATAGCCGCCGATGTTGCCCCATCCACATCATAGTCGCCAAATATGGCAATGCGTTCTTTTGCTTCGATTGCCGAATTAATGCGCGACGATGCTTTCTCCATATCGCGCAACTGTCTGGGATCGGGCATCAAATCCTTGATTTTTGGATCTAAGAAGGAATCCAAACTCTCAAGCGTCACATCGAGGCGCGCCAAGATGATCGAAAGCGCATGCGGCAATCCCGATTGCTGCGCGATTTGCGCAGCAAGCCGATCTGTTTCCAAATCGGGACCAACCCAAGATTTTCCCGATAGGGATTCAGTTACACCTAAAAATGCGCTCATTAGAAAACTCGTTTTTCGATGAATAACATGATGCAAATACTAGGAAAATCAATGATTGACCGCATAGCCAAGTCTTGCTTTCCTGTCTTGCGCAACAAGGGGTTCAAATGTCGGCGATAGAAATTACCAATGTGCTCGTCCTGACGGCTGTTGCTTTCCACGCAACCGGTTATCTGGTTCGTGACGAGCTTCGCCTTCGAATATTGATCCTATCGGGCACTTTGGTCTATCTTATCTATTACTTCATTTTGCCCAATGGGCCCCTATGGGACGCCATTGCTGCCGCATGTTTGATTGCTACCATCAATATTTACATGATTACAATCTTGATCGTGGAACGTACAACCATTGGCATGGATGCCAAACAGCAAACTGCGTTCAAAAGCTTTGAAACGCTCACTCCGGGACAATTTCGGAAGCTTTACCGCCTTGCTGCGCATAACCAAGCTGATGGACCACGCCAGATCGTGAAAGGTGGCGAGCGGCAAGAGAGGCTGTTTTTTGTAAATACCGGCAGCGTCGAAATCGGACATGGGGCGAAACGCACAAAAATAGACGCCCCTTTCTTTGCAGGCGAGGTGGGTTTTATATTGGAAGAAACAGCCAGCGCTGATGTCTTTGTAAAGAAGGGCGCTGAATATCTAAGCTGGGACTACGAAGACGTGCGCGCGCTTATGCGTCGTAGTAATAATTTTGAACACGCTTTGATTGCTCTATTTAGCAAAGATCTGGCGCGCAAACTTGGACGATCAACGCCGAAAGGCTAGCTTAGCCCAATTTCACTTGCAAGTTTGGTCAAGGAAGCAGCGTTCCCACCGCCTGATTTATCTCTAATTGACGATCGGTGGCTTTCAATTGTGCGCACTGACAAACCTAAGGTATAGGCAATTTCTTTATTGGTTTTGCCTTTAGCAATCTCTTGCAACACCTCTTTCTCGCGTGCGGTAAGGTTGATTTTTTGATTGTGCTTTTGAATACCTTTGAGCATCGCGTCGTCGAAATGGGATCCGCCTTGTGCAACACGTCGGATGGCATTTAGCATCTCGTGTTTATCAACATCCTTGCGAACAAACCCTTTCGCACCAATGCTTTTCGCCTCAGCCAAATATTGGGGGTCGTCATAAACGGATAGAAATACAATCGTTGCGTCGGGGAATTTTTCTAAAATGTCACGTGCCGCTTCAAGCCCGTTTTTCTTTGGCATCGCAATATCGCTGAGTAGCACATCGGGTTGATGTTTATCGAATAGTGCAATCGCCTCTGTGCCGTCTTTTCCTTCACCGACAATCAAAAAATCCGAATTGCCTTCAAATCGTGCGCGTAGCCCATCACGGAGCATTTCATGATCATCAACAATTACAATACGAATTGGCACGAGATTACCCCTAAATAGAGCGTTTATTGTGGTCGCGTTCTATAGGCAGACGCGCTGTGATTTTGCAACCGGCACCCGACTGAACATTAACCTGCAAAGAGCCCCCAAATTGGTCAATACGCTCACTCATATTTCGCAGCCCCAAACCTTCATCCGTTTCCGATTTTCGAGGGTCAAAACCACTGCCATCGTCGGCGACCACGAGCGTGATCTTGCCCGCTCTCTTAAACAGCTTTAACTCTGCGGATTTTGCGCCAGAGTGTTTTGCGACATTCGCAAATGCCTCTTGCGCCACGCGGTATAGCGCTGTCTTAGCAGCCTCCGACAACAAATTTTTCATTGGCCTGACATTTGATGAAGTTTCAATACCAGTGGCTTGTTCAAACTCATTGGCCAGCGTAGTCAACGCGGCAGCAAGGCCCATGTCATCTAAGGCCGTGGGTCGCAACGCACGACTAATAGATCTAACCTCGCCGATTGCGTCATCAATTATCTCATAGGCTTTCTGCGCCAGTTTTTGTTTTTCTGATTTTGAATTGAGAGGTTCTAATGCGTGCTCCAACGCATATTTTGCGGATACGAGCATCTGAGAAATCCCATCATGAAGTTCAGTTGAAACGCGCTTTCGCTCATTTTCTTGGGCTGAGTTTAAGCGATCATTTAAGCGTCGAAGCTCTGCATCAGCCAACCTGTGTTGGGACACCTGAAAAGTTGTTAGGATAAGCCCGGTCACTAAAATCGCACCCAACGCAAGCGCGAGGCCAATTTGTCGGGTCCTTTCAAGCGATTTAAACAGTTCGGATTGTATCGCACTTGTTTGACCTTCAACATCGTCAAGGTAAATTCCAGTCCCCACCACCCAATCCCACTTAGGGAAGTAAGCCGCGTGCACAAGCTTTTGTGTGTAATCCTTTGTCGATGGTTTTTGCCAAACATAGGAAACGAAAGCGTCTTCTTCCTTTGCGGCTTCAATTGTCTCTTGAATGATAAACCGACCATCGCGATCTTGTAGCCGCAACCAGTTTTTTCCGATGAACCAAGTCAATCTGGGTTCCACGATATTTTCGCCCTCACCATTGTAGACGAAGAAATATTGATCTTTGTTTGCTGACATCTTGCGCAAAATTTCATTGGCTTCAGATTGAGCGCGCCGCCTAGTTTTAAGAACGGAATTATAACTTGGTGCGATGGCTCGTTCCGCTAGCGCGACATAGTTTCGAAGCTCGGCCCGTTTTTGCTCTAATATCACCTCTTCGATCAATTTACTTTGGCTATCGATCAAGCGTTTCGACTGCTGTTCGAATATATAAAATATAACTACTGAGATTATCAAAATCGGCAAAATCGATATGATCGCCAGCTTCTGAGAATAGTTCATCGCACTTCTCCTAGGGTGCTATTTTGTAGACTGCCTCTGGGCGAAACAAAACCCAGGTTTCTGCGTAGTACTACGGATGTTATTTTTCAGGCAGTTTGGTTTACTCGAAATTGGATTCGTATGTCTTTCGCACAAGGAGGTGGGGAGGATGCATACGACGATACTACTTTCGGGAGGAATACTTACATGGAACGTCGTAAGTTTCTACAGGGTGCCGCACTTGCAGGTGCAGGCGCCACTCTAGCAGCCCCAGCGGTTGCTCAGGGCACGATTGAAATGTCTATCGTGTCAACATGGCCTCGTGACTTCCCAGGTCTTGGTCTGCCAGCACAGCGCCTTGCTGCGCGCATCCAAGAGCTAACGGATGGCGAGATTCAGGTAACTTATTTTGCTGCGGGCGAAAAAGTTGCGGCTTTCGACTCTTTTGACGAAGTTGCATCAGGAAACTCTTCTGCTTACATCGCCGCAGATTATTACTGGAAAGGGAAGCACCCGGGTTGGGCACCTTTCACAGCAATTCCATTTGGTTTGACTTACACTGAAATGGACGCTTGGACGAAATATGCAGGTGGTCAAGAACTATGGGACGAGTTGGCAGGCGAGTTTGGTCTGAAAAACTTTGCCATGGGTAACACAGGCGTTCAAATGGGCGGCTGGTTCAACAAAGAAATCAACTCTGCAGACGATCTTAAAGGTCTGAAGATGCGTATTCCTGGCCTTGGCGGTGACGTTATGGCGAAATTGGGTGCATCTCCTGTATCTGTTCCTGGTGGTCAGATTTATGAAAACCTTGTTTCTGGTGCGATCGACGCGACAGAGTGGGTTGGTCCATATAATGACTACTTCATGAAGTTCTACGAAGCTGCGAAGTTCTACTACTTCCCAGGTATGCACGAGCCAGGCTCTCAGCTTGCACTT
>CAZRFT010000128.1:0-3755 GCA_964599255.1 uncultured Neptunicoccus sp.
GAATTTGTAGCCGCGGCGGTATTCGAATTTATCCACTGCTTTCATCAGGCCGATATTCCCTTCTTGGATCAGATCCAAGAATTGCAGGCCGCGGTTCGTGTATTTCTTCGCAATGCAAATCACCAGACGCAGGTTCGCCTCGACCATTTCTTTCTTCGCGATGCGGGCTTCTTTTTCGCCCTTTTGCACTTGGTTCACGATGCGGCGGAATTCAGAGATATCCAAACCAACATATTGACCGACTTGAGCCATATCGGCGCGCAGGTCTTCGGCCTTATCTCGGTGTTTCTCAATGAAGGTTTTCCAGCCGCGACCCTCTTCGTTCTTCGCAACATCATCAAGCCACATCGGGTCAAGTTCGGCGCCCCGGTAACGGTCGATAAATTCGCGACGGTTGATGCGCGATTGGTCGGCAAGACGGACCATGCCGCTGTCGATTTGCATGATGCGGCGGTTGATACCGTAAAGCTGGTCGATCAGCGCTTCGATCCGGTTGTTATGGAGGTGAAGCGAGTTCACCTGTTCAACCAAGGTCTTGCGCAGACGTTGGTAGGATTTTTCGTTTTTATCGCTAAAGCTGTTGTCGTCATTGATGGTGGCCGAGATACGCTCGTCCTGCATCGCAGAGAGCTTGTTCCAGTTGCGCGCGATCTTTTTCAGCGTGTCGAGCACTTCTGGCTTTAGCGTTTCTTCCATCGCAGCAAGCGATAGGTTCGCTGCGTCATCTTCATCCTCATCATCGTCGTCATCGCTGACAAGTGGGTTGCCATCGGCGTCAAGCTCTTCCTCTTTGGGCTGAGGTGGGCGCGCAGAAGTCACACCGCCTGTATCGACGATATTCTGTTCCACTTCGGTATCCATTGTGCCCGAGAAGGTGGTTTCGAGATCGATTACATCGCGCAGCAAGATTTCTTCGTCCAAAAGTTCGTCGCGCCAAATTGTGATCGCTTGGAAGGTCAGCGGGCTTTCGCACAAGCCTTCGATCATGGTTTTGCGGCCAGCTTCGATCCGCTTGGCAATGGCGATCTCACCTTCGCGGCTAAGAAGCTCAACCGAGCCCATTTCGCGCAGATACATCCGAACCGGATCATCCGTGCGGTCAAGTTTTTCGGTGGCAGAGGCGGCAACGGCAACCTCTTTGGTGCCCGCATCGACAACCGCAACCTCGCCCTTGGATTCTTCATCCTCAACTTCGTCGGCTTCGATGATGTTGATGCCCATTTCAGACAACATCGCCATCACATCTTCGATCTGTTCAGAATTCACCTGATCCGGAGGAAGCACATCATTCAGCTCGTCATAGGTGATATAGCCACGCTCACGCGCGCCAGCGATCATCTTTTTGACGGCTTCTTGGGACAGATCGCCCATGCCTTCTTTTGCATCACCGCGTTGTGGAGTGTCATCTTTCGCCATTTTCAAATCCTGCTTTGATGGGACAAGGCCCCAAATTCGAATCACCTAGCATATTTCAACCGAATCAACACGTCGAATCGGTGATTCGCAATGTGTTTAGTTCTTTTTCTTTACCCAAATCTGATCATCGATCATTTTTTGAAGGGCGTTTGATAAATCCTGGTCATTTTCATCAGAGGCTTCATGGTCATCCTCTATGGCCCGCGTAGCCTTTGTGCGTGCCATTGCCGCCTGTTCTAGGCGCCAAGTCAGACCTTCGTCGACCAATCCATCCATGTCTTGCTCCGCTTCTGCAATTTCTGCTGCAGCGCCTTTTAGGGCGGCAAGTTTAGCAAGCTCTTCGTCAAGCGTACGCTCGATCAACGAAACCTCGCTAGTTGCTTGTAAATGCGGATGAATGGCAATGGCTTTGACAGAAAAAAGCGTATCCAAACTGTCCATCCCCAATTTTCCCCCGATATCATGCCGCAGCTTTTCTGCGGGATCATCCTCATCTAATGCGCCTTCGAGATGATCCAAGAGGCTGTTCAATATTATTTGCAAATCCTCATTTCTGAAGTTCAGCTTTTCAAACTGCGTCAGGCGCTTTTGAACAGCTGAAGGGGCGAGAAGGCTTGCCGCTAAAATGACCTGCTCGCGAAGCCTGGTTGCAGCTTCTTCCGAATTGGCAAATGCGGAGGCTTTAAGATTGGCGCTGGGGCCGTCAGGTACGCGGTAAGGGGTGCGTCCTCTTGCGGGCGCGGTTCGCGCTCGTGGCTCGAAGAGCTCACGGCGCAGTGCCGCGACAGCAGAGCCATAATGCGATCGAAGCGATTTGTCTTTGATTTGCAAAATTGCATCCCGCAGCGCCTTATCAAGGGCCGCACGTCTTTCGGGGCTATCAAGCACTTTGCCTTCGGTTTCGCGACGCCATAGCATCGCAACCATCGGCTCGGCAGTCGACAGCAGTGATTGCAGCGCGTCTTTGCCGCGTTCCTTCAAAAAATCATCGGGATCCATGCCATCGGGCATCAAACAAAAGCGCAATGATTTCCCAACCTCTAGTAGCGGCAGGGACAAATCGATCAGGCGCATTGCGGCGCGCAGACCTGCTGTGTCGCCATCAAGCATGATGATCGGCTCTGGATGGATGCGCCAGAGCATGTGAAGCTGATTTTCTGTGATCGCAGTGCCAAGAGGCGCGACCGCCTGCCCAAAGCCATATTGGGTAAGGGCAATGACATCCATGTAACCTTCGGCAACAATGAGCTGATCCGCTTTGCCTGCGGCTTCCCGCGCTGGGGCCAAATTATAAAGCGTGCGGCCTTTATCAAAAAGCGGTGTATCGGGCGAATTTAGGTATTTCGCATGGTCATTGGGATCCATCGCGCGCCCACCAAAGGCAATGGCGCGACCGCGTGCATCGCGGATGGGATAGATGATGCGATTACGAAACCGATCATAAGGCGCACGCCCATCATCGGGTTTGCCCGCCAATCCCGCCTCGATAATCTTATCTTCTTTGACGCCTTTGCCTTTGAGGTGTTGATAAAGCGTGTCGCGCCCATTTGGGGCAAAGCCGATTTCAAATTTTTCTTGTAGCTCAACGGGCATTCCTCGACCGCGAAGATATTCACGCGCTGCGATTGCAGGTTTGGTTGCGTATTGCAATTTAAAGAACTGCACAGCCTGTTCCATGACATCTGTGAGTTCTTTGTTGCGGTCTATCTTTTCTTGGGCGCGGGGATCTCGTGCGGGCATTTGCAAGCCGGCTTCGCCTGCCAGAATTTCCACCGCTTCCATAAAGCCCACATTTTCGGTACCCATGACAAAGCCGATCATGTCGCCTTTTTCCTGACAGCCAAAACAGTAGTAGTAGCCCTTGCGGTCATCGACGTGGAAACTAGGCGTTTTTTCCTGATGAAAAGGGCAGGGGGACCAATAGTCGCCTTTGGCTTGGTTGGTTTTTTTGGAATCCCAAATGACCTTCCGCCCCGCCACTTGGGCAAGGGACAGACGGTTTCGTATTTCATCAAGGAAACCAGATGGCAGACTCATGTCTGCAATATGGGGTTTGGGGCAGGAGCGTGCAAGCTACTGCTGCGGTGCAATTTGAATTTCTTGGCGTAGGCTTTGATCGAGATTGTAGATGCGGATCACATCATCATCGCCAACAATCGCATACCAATCTGACCCTTTAGTGTAGGCAGTTGCATTCACCCCGTTTGGCAAGGTGATTTCGGTAAGGTTGGGTGTGGGTTCTGTAAGGCGCATGACAAACAACCCCACAATGGTTAGAAAGCCCAAAATCATCACAACCGTCAAGGTGGTGACGAGGCGTCGTAGCATTTTTAAATTTG
>CAZRFT010000129.1:0-4816 GCA_964599255.1 uncultured Neptunicoccus sp.
GGACGGTGCGTCATGACGATTGTGGATTTACCCCGCGATTTACGCGCCAATAGCAAGCCATTCAATGCGTCTGTCCCATCCGCGTCCAAAGCGGCGTTGGGTTCATCCAAAATCAAAAGTTCTGGGTCAGAATAAATTGCACGCGCCAAGGCGACACGTTGCACTTGCCCCCCTGACAAGGGATAGCCCCTCCGATCCAGCTGTGTTTCAAATCCCAATGGCAATGCGTCAATCAGGTCGTTGATTTGAACCTGATCAGCGGCTTGCCGCACACGATCAAAATCTGGCGATCGATCCATTTGCGCAATATTTTCAGCGATGGATCCTCTGAACAGTTGAGTCTGTTGCGCCTGAAACCCAAGTAGCTGGCGTTTATCCCTGTCCGAAAGAGAAATTGGAGATATCCCTTTGATTGCCACCTGCCCAAGACGAGGGGTGTGTAGGCCAATAATTGCATTTGCGAGCGACGATTTTCCTGAACCGCTTTTCCCGATGACCCCTAAATTCTCCCCCGCTTTGAGCATCAAAGAAATATTTTGCAAAAGCGGCTGACGCTTGTTGGGTCCCAGAACCGTTAAGTCCAAAATTTCTAGCAGTGGTGCATTGGATTTGATCGGCTCTGGATGGCGCACGCGCGTCTTCGACGCGATAATTGGTTGAGCCCGCGCGAGCGATGTGACGGCATCGGTAATGACGGGAAGAAAGGATACAACCTGCTCAATTGGTGCCAGCGCGCGCGCCAATAGAATCGAGGCCGCAATCATCGCCCCCAGCGACAGGTGGCCCTGGATCACCAGATAAGCACCAAGAGCCAAAATCGACGATTGCAAAAGCAAACGAAGGGACTTGGAAAGAGAAATGAAAAGATGCGACAGGCCCGCCGCAGAAACCCCATGTACCAGCGCCGAATTTCGAAACAGGGTCCAGCGCGCATTCAATTGTGGTCGCATGGAAAGCCCCATTATTTCGGCTTGTCCTGATTTCACACCAGCCAGCAAGTCCAACGCTGTGGCATTTTTAAGCGCCCCACTTTCCATCGAACCAATAGCTAGCTGGTGGTTAAGATAACTTACCGCGATCAATACCAGCGCACCCAAAAGCGTGAGCAGTCCAAGACTAGGATGAAAGAGGTAAAGAACTAGAATGAATATTGGTGTCCAAGGAATATCACAAAGAGACGTTGCCGCGGGCGATCGTAGCAATTGGTAGAGTTGATCTGCGTCATGCGCGAGGCTTGAATTTACACCCTGCCCGCCATTTTCTAGCAAGATTAGCCCATCAAATTCACCACGTAATCTAGCGCCGATACGTGCAAACAGCTGGGCCCGAATAAAATCCAGCACCGCCATCAACGCATAAAGAACACAGACCAAACCGAATAGAACAACCAATGTTGGAACGGACAAGGTTGGAAGTATCCGATCATAGATTTGAAGCATAAAAATAGGACCGGTGAGCATAAGGAGATTCACCAGAACACTAATTGCAAAAGCCGCAGCAAAAGCGCGGCGATTTTGTGCGCTTTGCAAGAAAAGCTTCATCACGCACTCCGAACCTATCTCGCACCGATGGGTTGGTGATAAAGCAACAGATTTAACCGCGCGCTAAGATGGGCAAGGATTAGCAACAATTTTATCTGAATTTGGGGATTGTCTTGGCAGGGGCGGAGGGTCTCGAACCCCCGACCTACGGTTTTGGAGACCGTCGCTCTACCAACTGAGCTACACCCCTCTACCAAGGCTTCGATGGATTAGGGTATCGCCCGTCCTATTGCAAGAAAAAACCGATGTGTGCGGGGCGTATGCCTTATTCAAATGCCAATCGCGAAGTTTTAAGGCCCAACGCCATTTTTCCAGAGCCAAAAACGTAAGTCACAAACTCGCCTAGATCCTCTTTTTCTAGCCCGGCATTCACAGCCGCCTCAATAGCGTCATAAGCCGCATCGTTTTCATGCAGATCAACCAACGCATAGGCCAGATTATAGTGTCCAAGCGGGTCTTCAGGCGCAAGGCGAACGGCCTGTTGGGCGGCTTCTTTGGCCCCCTCTGCATCATCAACTTCATGGTAATAATAGGATAGGTCGATAAAATAATCTGCGTTGTCGGGCACAATTTCGACCAGTTCTTTGTGCAACTCAATCAACAGATCATTCCTTTCCATATCTTCAAGAAGCTCAATATAGCGATCGATCATATAAGGAGAGGTTGGGTAGTTTTCCCATCCATATCGCATGACCTCAATCGCCTCATCGTTTCGACCTAGATCAAACAAAGCAAATGATTTTTGAACCAGCGCGTTGTCATTCAAAGGCTCAATGCCCAGCACCTGATCAGAGATTTCTAAAGCCTCGGCCGCATCCCCCTGCAGGCGGACAATATAGGCAGTTTCAACAAGAAACCGGGGGTGGTTAGGTTCAATTGCCAAGGCATTGTCAATCGCAGCGCGTGCCGCTTCAAAATCGTCCAATCCAGACTCAGCCATGGATAGTCCAAGATGATGCCAAGCATCGTCGGGGTGCGAATTCACCAAGCGCTTGAACAGATCCTTGGCCAAACCGTATTCATCTTGGCGGACATGCATCCAGCCCTCTTCCGACACGGCCCAGACATATTCTGGATCCATGGCTTGGGCGGCCTGAATTAACTCTAGCGCCTCTAGATAGCTATCCCCGATATAGGAAAGGGCCGATGCTTTGCCCGATAGCCGGGCCGCTGTTGGTGACAGATCAAAGGCTTTGTCAAAAGCAGTCAACGCCTCTGCATAGCTTTCATATTCCCAATGCAACCACCCTAAATCTTCCCACGCGGCGGGGTTTTCCGACCAAGTTTCAATCGACAAGTTAAAGTGTTTCAGCGCCTCGTCTCGTTGGCCGTCTTGTTGAAAAGCATAACCAAGATAATCGTGAACCTCTGATTTGGTTTGTGCGTTTGGAATGCGCTGGCGGGTGGCATCGGTACAAATCTCTATCATTTTTTTCGCGTCTTCACGATAGGCCAGACAATCATCGACAGAGTCTGCAATGCTGATCCCAACGGATCCTAGAAAGAAGATAGACGTCGCAGAAAGGAAATTCAGGGAACGCGAAAACATAGGAGGGCTCCAATAACAAAGATCTGTCCCAACCCTAGCAAGGGTCGTTAGATTCGATCAAGCACGCGCAATCTTAGCTGGCCCAGTCGAGGACCACTTTGCCGCTTTTTCCAGCCTTCATGATCTCGAAGCCCTTTTTGAACTCGTGGGCCTTAAATTCATGTGTGATCACTTTGGATACATCCAAGCCGTTTTGCAGCATCGCAATCATTTTGTACCAAGTCTCAAACATCTCGCGTCCATAGACCCCTTTGATCGTGATGGCCTTGAACACAATCTCTGACCAATTCACTGGACTTTCGCCTGGAGGAATACCCAACAGCGCAATTCGCCCCCCCATCACAAGCGCATCAACCATTTGATCCAACGCTTGTTGCGAGCCTGACATTTCCAGCCCAATGTCAAAACCCTGTTTCATCCCAAGCTCATGGATCACATCTTGCAAGTTCTCTTCGGCAACATTCACGGTGCGCAGGTTACCCACCACCTTTTCAGCTAAGGTCAATCGGTCGGGATTAATATCGGTGATCACCACATTTCGAGCATTTGCATGCCGCGCCACCGCAGCCGCCATGATCCCAATGGGCCCAGCCCCTGTGATCAAAACATCTTCGCCCAGCAATTCAAAACTCAAAGCCGTGTGAACAGCATTCCCCAAAGGATCAAGGATCGCACCAATTTCATCGGGGATATCATCAGGCAAGGGGACCACATTAAAGGCAGGAAGCCGAAGATATTCAGCGAATGCGCCCTGCACATCCACGCCAATACCCCGCGTTCCCGGATCAAGATGGAATTGGCCAGCGCGCGATTGGCGGCTTTCTAACCCAACCAGATGTCCCTCGCCTGAACATCGCTGACCGATTTTCAAGCCTTCGACCCGGTTGCCGATCTCTACAATCTCCCCCGCGAACTCGTGGCCTGTGATCATGGGGACGGGCACAGTGGCACTTGCCCAATCATCCCAATTCCAAATGTGGATATCCGTACCGCAAATGCCCGTTTTGTTGATCTTGATCAAAACTTCATCAGCGCCGATTTCTGGTACAGGCGCGTCGATCATCCACAAGCCTTCTGTAGCTTTCGATTTTTCAAGCGCTTTCATTTGATTGCTCATGCCAGAACACCGCAATTCTTGCCCGCAATCTCAAATGCGTTCAGTGCCGTATCCAAATCTTCTTTGCTTAAAGCTGCATTCATTTGTGTTCTGATCCGCGCACCACCTTTCGGGACAACGGGAAAGAAGAAACCAGATACATAGATGCCCAGCTCAAACAATGTATTGGCCATGTCTTGCGCCTTTTGGGCGTCCCCCAGCATAACTGGGATGATGGGATGCTCCCCGTCCAACAGATCAAAGCCAAGTGCGCTCAAACCTTCGCGCCAATAATTTGCATTTTCAAATAGTTGCGCACGCAGTCCATCACCCGCTTCAACCAACTCAATCGCCTTGATGCCTGCCGCGACAACAGATGGTGGCAATGCATTGGAAAACAAATAGGGTCGCGCGCGTTGACGCAACAAATCCACAACCTCTTGCTTTGCGGCGATATAGCCACCGATTGATCCGCCAAGCGCTTTGCCAAGCGTGCCTGTAATAATATCCACCTCAACGCCTGCATGGGCAGGAGTGCCTCGACCTTCAGGCCCCATAAATCCCGTTGCATGGCAATCATCCACCATGATCAAAGCATCATACTTGTCCGCTAATTTGCGAATTTCACGA
>CAZRFT010000130.1:0-4718 GCA_964599255.1 uncultured Neptunicoccus sp.
CTTATCGTCCAGCACTTTGGCGACCGGTGACAAACAATTCGTGGTGCAGGATGCGTTGGAAACGACCCGATCATCGGCATTTAAGCTATCGTGGTTTACGCCATAAACAATGGTCTTGTCGGCGCCTGCACCCGGTGCCGAAATCAACACCTTGCTCGATCCGTTATTCAAATGCAACGCGGCCTTATCCCGCGCCGTAAAAATACCCGTGCATTCAAGGGCTACGTCGACCTCTTTCCAAGGGAGGTTGGCGGGATCCCGTTCAGCGGTGACTTTGATGCGATGCTTGCCAATAATCAGGGCATCGCCGTCAATTTCAACGGCTTCTGCGAAGCGGCCATGAACCGTATCAAACTTTAGCAGATGCGCGTTGGCGGCAATATCGCCTAAATCATTAATGCCGATGAATTCGATATCATCGCGTCCTGATTCAATTGCTGCGCGCAAGATACAACGACCGATCCGTCCAAAACCGTTGATTGCGAGTTTAACCGTCATGGCGGTTCATTCCGTTTTTTAAAAACCAAAGAAGCCCAACCCGAAGTAGGAAAGGAGGATCCTTTCCTACAATTGGGGGGGAGCATGGAGTATTTTCCATGCTTGAACGTTGATATGAGCGTTTATGAGCGGTTGGTCAAGTGTTTTTGAGCGATTATGCGCGATTTTCAAATTTTATCTTGATTTGAGGCCGAATTCTTGGCTTAAGCGGCTTTAAACGCTCACAAGGGGACGGGACTTGAGCCAGAGCATACGAAAACCTGAAATCCTCCGCATGGTGGAGCAGAATGGTAAGGTCACAATCGAAGAGCTTCTCTCTGTATTCGATGTGTCACCGCAAACCGCACGTCGAGATTTAAGCGAACTCGCGGATGAAGGGCTTGTAGAGCGCGTCTATGGTGGCGCAATCCGCACCTCCGCACTTTCGAACATCGAATATGCAGAACGACGACAGCTAAACGAAGAAGGTAAAATTGCGATCGGTTCAGCCTGTGCGGAAATGATCCCATCCGGATCTTCAATATTCATCAATATTGGAACGACGACAGAAGCGGTTGCGCGCGAACTCAAAAACCAGTCAAACATGTTGGCGGTCACAAATTCGATCCATGTTGCAAATATTCTAGGGCGGAACGAGAATTGTGAAATTCTTGTTGCTGGTGGTCGGCTGCGTCGCGCCGATGGCGGCTTGTTGGGGAATTTAACCACGCAGGTAATGGGGCAATTCAAATTTGATATTGCGGTTATTTCTTGCGCTGGGATTGATGCAGATGGGGATCTGTTGGAATTTGACCTTCAGGAAACGGGGGCCACGCAAGCCATCATTGCGCAGGCACGTCGTGTCTATGTTGTCGCTGATCACACGAAGATAGGCCGCTCTGCACCTGGTAAAATTGGATCTCTTCGCGACGTCCATACTCTTTTCACGGATGCTGATTTGCCATTGGAATTGAGTGAGAAATGTGCGGAATGGAACACCAATGTGGCGGTGACTAAACCAGACTAAATCTATCCGAGAAACAGCAGCCAAAGCGAGATGGTGACCACTGATATGCCAGTGGTCAAAACAATAGACGTCGCTGCAACGCCTTTTGCCCGATCATAGATGGATGCGAAAATAAACCCATTCACGCCGCAGGATAGGGCGGCTGTTATGACCGCTGTTTTCAAGGCCTGGGCATTCGGTTCAAAAAACATCAAGCCCGTGCACCAAACCAGTAATGGGAAAAGAACAAGCGAAATCACCATCACATAGATTGTTTCAGAAAGCGTATCTTTGATCCGATAACGCGCCAGCACCCCGCCTAGGGCAAAGAGGGCAGCAGGCAATCCAGCGCGGACCACCAGGTCCATCGCCTCCCTTGGCGCGCCCGACACGGTGAGACCCAGAATGTTTGTCGCCAGACCAAACAGAATGGCAATCATCAAAACATTGGAGAATATTTTTTTAAATATGTCGCGCAGGATTTGGCTGATATTTGCCCCAGTTCCAGACGCGGTTTCCATTGTGACGATCCCCAGAAGATAGCAATAGGGGGCGTGGGCCGCGATCAGGGCGTAATTGAATTGCAAACTCTCCGTGCCGAATGCACGCTCCATTATGGGCAGGCCGATCAAAACCGTATTGCCAAAGAGCGCGGTGAACCCAATGGCAATGGCGTCTTCTTTATCTTTACCAAATATTAATATCGCCCCAATTGTTGATAAGGCAAACACGACAGTCCCTGGTCCATAGTAGGTCAAATAGAGGGGCCAGCTAAGTTTGCTCAGGTCCACCTCTGAAATCCCTAAGAAGAGCAAAAGCGGGATCGCGATGCCTTGGGCGAATTTGTTGATCCCGTCGATATGAGTTTCTGTAAATAAGCCACGTTTGGTGACCGCGTATCCAAGCCCGATCACCAAAAAGACAGGCAGAACAATATTGAGTATTTCGATCAATCGATGTCCAACTCGATCTGCATCATGTCATAGGCCACCTCGATATTATCCGCCGTTTGATCCATCACCGTTTGATAGTCCAAATCGATATGCATATTGGTCAAGATCGCGTGTTTCGGCGCAAAGCGATTTATATGAGCGATGGCTTCCTCAAGGCTGAAATGGCTGGGATGGGGCGTATCGCGAAGCGCATCCACAATCCACAGATCTAACGCGTCGAATTCGCCCTCATTTTTTGGTAAAACTGCTGAAATATCAGGGGTATAGAGGCAGTTGTTGATCTTGATTGCGCGCACATGAATACGCCCGTGTTCTACGTCAAACGAATGAATATCTATCGAACCGCCAGCGCCGTTTATCGTTAGATCATTAGGCAGGGAATTCATCTCTAATATCGGGGGATAGTCGCTCCCTTCAGGCGTTTCAAAGGCGTAGTTGAACCGTTTCAGGATCGCTTCGCGCGTGTAGCGCGCAGCATATATGGGGATGCGTTTGCGCATATTGATGACAACCATCCGCAAATCATCAAGCCCATGCACATGGTCAGCATGTTCATGGGTGAAGATGACCGCGTCCAACGTACCAACATCTGCCGCAAGAAGCTGCGCACGCATATCTGGCGATGTGTCGATCAGGACGCGTGTGGTGCCACCAGCACCAATCCTTTCCACCAACAACGAACAGCGTAAACGACGGTTTTTGGGGTTGTTTGGATCGCAACGCCCCCAATTATTGCCAAGCCTTGGAACGCCCCCAGAAGAGCCACAGCCAAGTATGGTTAACCGTAGCTTATCCACTGACCGACCACGCTGCCGCTTTTGAGAATAAGCGATCAAAATTAGCCGTTGTTATCTTTGCAAACTCTTCAAAATCGATGCCAAAGATTTCAGCACCTTTTTCTGCCGTGTGGCGAACGTAGGACGGCTCGTTGCGTTTCCCACGATAGGGAACGGGGGCGAGATAGGGGCTATCGGTTTCCACCAAGACACGATCAAGCGGCGCCTCTGCAAAAATGTCGCGTAACTCTTGGGATTTATTGAAGGTCGCAATGCCTGACATGGAAAGATAGAAATCCAAGTCAAGCGCGGCTTTGGCTAAGTCAGCGCCGCTGGAAAAACAATGCATCACGCATTTATAGGGCCCGTTGTCAAAACCTTCTTTCAAAATCTTTGCCATATCATCATCTGCAGCGCGCGCGTGAATGATCAAAGGCAGATCCGCCTCACGTGCTGCATCGATGTGGATCCTTAGACTTTCTTGTTGAATATCAGCGCTTTCGGCAGTGTAGTGATAGTCGAGCCCGCTTTCCCCAATCCCCACCATTTTGGGATGTTGCGCGATTTCAACCAGCTGCGCGACATTTGCCATTGGTTCCTCTGCAACGCTCATTGGATGGGTGCCTGCAGCAAAGAAAATCGCATCATTTTTTTCAGCAATTTCTTGAACTTGAGGTACGTTCTTAAGACGGGTGCAGATGGTGACCATCCGCGTCACTCCACTTTCTGCGGCGCGTTCAATCAACGCCTCATGTTCGCCGTCAAAATCTGGAAAATCGAGATGGCAATGACTATCGACCAATTGGGCCATTTTGCTCAGCTTGCTGCTTTGTTGATTTCAAGAAACATATCTAGGATGACCGATGCAGGGTCAAGGTTAACTGCGCGGGCATAGTCGCTTCGCGCATCCAGTGACATTAACAAATCTGCCCATTTGCGCCCTGCATGTGCATTGGGTGCAAGGCGTGCAAAACTTTGTGCCTCTTCTTTTGCGGCTTCCTGAAAACTTGCAGGTTGCATTGCGCCAAATTTCGCTAGTCGCGATAAATACTGCTTCAATAGATTAAGGGTTAATCCATAAAGCTCTTCCTTGCCGGAACCCGCACAGCTTTCTGCGAGTTTTATGGCGGCGTTCCGATCTAATTTTGGTAGTGTGGCAAAGATATTCGCGATGCTTTGGTAACGCGCAGCACCATCTTCATTGAGCAAGGTCATGGCATGCCCAACAGAGCCATCGGCGAGTTCAGCGATATACGCGGCATCAAGTCCCAAACTCATCCCTTGATCGACCAAAGCTGCATCTAAATCTTCGCGTGACAAACGGCGGCACATCAACGCCCGACAGCGCGAGCGGATTGTGGGCAAAAGCTTGGCCGGTTGATGCGCTACCAGAAGGATCAACGCCTTTTCAGGGGGCTCTTCGAGAAGTTTCAAAAGCGCATTTGCCGCACTTGAGTTTAACTCATCTGCAGCATCAATAATGGCCACCCGCCAGCCGCCATCAGC
>CAZRFT010000131.1:0-1946 GCA_964599255.1 uncultured Neptunicoccus sp.
GTTCCCGTCATGATGATCGAGAAGGGTTGTTGCCAGACGATCATCCCAATTAACACGCCCGTCACTGAAAGGATAACCGCCAGTAGAACCAGCACCGAATTATAGAAGCTGTTGAACTGCGCCAGCAGGATCATAAACATAAGCGCAAGAGCCGCGATACCCGCTTGGCCCAAGAAGGCAGCACTTTCCTCTTGGTCCTCTTGATCCCCAACCCAAGCCCATTCAACCGTGCTTGGAAGTGGGTTTTCGCTTTCCAACCATTCGGTCAGCTCGGCCACTTTGGCGTTAGCATTCACACCTTCTGCAACATCCGCTTTCACGTCATAGACCCGCTTGCTGTCGACTCGATTGATCAAGCCAAGTTTTGAGACGGGCTTGATGGTGATAAAATTGGAGATTGGAACCAAACCAGATTCCGTTCTGATCCGCAGTGTTTCCAATGTCGCCAATGTCCGATCAATTTCGGGGAAGCGCACACGGATATCGTTTTCTTCGTCAGAGCTTTCTTGACGCATTTCGCCCAGCAAAAGCCCGCGCGTGACCAGTTGGACCATGGCGCCCACACCCGCAACTGAGGCGTTGTAGCGACCAGCCTCTTCCACATCGACTTCGATTTCCCAATCAATGCCGGGAAGGGGGGTGGTATCTTCGATCTTGATCAGTTCGTCATCAGAACGGAATTTGGTCATCAAGATATCCACGGCTTCCTGCATATCTTCGAACCTAGAACCAGAAATGCGCAAGAATACGGGCTTGCCCGTGGCGGGGCCTATATCGAGGTTAAGGATTTCGGCATCCATGCCGGGAATGCCCGCAACACGGCTTTCAACCTCAGCCAGAATTGATTTCCCAGTGGGGCCAAATTTGCGATCTTCCCAGGGATCGGTGGCAAGTTGAACTTGGCCGACAGTGTCTAAAGGAGCGGCCGCGCCGCCTGTGTTGTTATTCAAGCCGCCGTCACCGGCGAATGAAAACGCACTTTCGATACCTTCAACATCTTGGATCAGCGCCTCGACTTGCTTTACCAACTCGTCTTTTTCGGTCAGCGACAGGTTGCCGCGTGCGCGAACATAGACGATCGCAGATTCTGGGTCGGTTTCGACGAAGAATTCGGTGCCGTTATTGTTTTGGCCAAAATAGCTGAAAACAGAAATCACGAAGAAAATCGTGGCGACTAATACAGCTATTGGCATGTACCATGTATAAACGATTTTGGAGATGAAACGGCTGTAGGCGTTAGGCGTGCCTTCGTCCGTTGTGTCGATGATCTCTCTTTGTTTTTGAAGCGATCCGCCAGCAATGGAGATTGCGATGCAGGACAGAATGAAAATCAATCCGCCGAAGAAAAGTGACCCGCCAAATACTGGAAACAGTGACAAGATAAGCGAGACAAGTGCCAATCCAAAGCAGATCAAACGGATTTTCATGCTATAGTTTTCACGCATAAAATTGGAAATATTCTCAAACGTCCGCGACATTCGGCCCGCGACACCGCCCACGACGGGCAGGTAAACGAGCGCCACCAATAGAGATGCGGAAAGAACATAGATAAGCGTGATCGGCAGCATTCGCATGAACTCGCCCGGAATGCCTGGCCAGAATAACATGGGCAAAAATGCACAAAGCGTTGTGGCCGTGGAGCTGGCAATCGGCCAGAACATACGTTTAGCCGCCATTGCGTAAGCCTTCATGGGCCCAGTGCCTTCGGCGATACGTTTATCGGCATATTCAACGACGACAATCGCGCCATCAACCAACATACCCACAGCCAAGATAAGGCCGAACATCACCATGTTGGAAATCGTGATACCCGTTGCGCCCATCACAAGGAAGGCAAGGAAGAAGGAAGTCGGAATCGCAAAGCCAACAAGCAGGGCAGAGCGGGTTCCAAGAGCGGCAAGCACAACGATCATGACAAGCAAGATCGCGGTTAAAACCGAGCCCTC
>CAZRFT010000132.1:0-4745 GCA_964599255.1 uncultured Neptunicoccus sp.
TTACTTGGAAACTGTACAGTAAGCTCAGCTTAAAGAATGTTGAAAAAGCCGCCCTTTGAGGCGGCTTTTTTGTTACAGGAACGCACGGAGACTTTAGAAATTTTTAACCCAAATTCACAGAATTGCGTCTTGAGGTTGAAGCAATTCTTTTTAAACTGATTTGAGGCGTTACGGAGGATTTTATGTCGATAAAAAGTCTTGGTCTTGGCTTTACAGTTTCACTTCTGCTTGGCTGTGCGGGTGCGTTCGCGCAAGAAACAATAAAAAGCCACGGGATCTCCACCTTCGGTGATTTAAAATATCCCGCCGATTTCACCCATTTCGACTACGTAAATCCCGATGCGCCTCAAGGTGGCACGATTAGTTTTCGGGGAACTGGCGCCTCTGCCACTTTTGACAGTTTCAACGCCTTCATCTTGAAGGGGAATCCAGCCCAAGGTCTGGGGCTTCTATACGATTCACTTATGACCGGATCAGGTGATGAACCCGACAGCTCTTATGTCTATGTGGCCGAAAGCATCGAGTATCCAGAAGATCGCTCTTGGGTGCAATTTGTCATTCGCGAAGGCGCGCAATTTAGTGATGGGGAACCCATAACTGCCGATGACCTCGTCTTCTCTTTGAATATTTTAAAAGAGAAGGGCCACCCTTGGTATGCCGCTGTTGGCTACAAAGATATCGTGAAGGCAGAGGCAATTGACGAGCGAACCGTCAAATTTACATTTGCTGAAGGGGCAAATACACGCGATCTACCAGCCACAGCTGGTGGTATCGCTATCCTTCCCAAACACTATTGGGAAACACGCGATTTCTCCGAAAGCTCCTTGGACATCCCAGTTGGCTCAAGTGGCATGACAATCAAAAACTTCGAACCTGGGCGCTATATCGAATATTGCAAGATGCCCGGCTACTGGTTGGAAGATCATCCATCGAATGTAGGATCGGGGAATTTTGATTGCTATCGCTATGAATATTTCACCGACAACTCCATTGCCTTTGAAGGCTTTAAGGCAGGGGAATTTCTTTTCCACGAAGAATTCACATCAAAAAACTGGGCCACGCTCTACACACCAGAGAATTTTCCAGCATTGGAAAAAGGCTACGTGATCAAAGAAAGCCTGCCTGATGCCCGTCCGTCAGGTACCCAAGGTTTTTGGATCAATACACGGCTAGAAAAGTTCCAAGATCCGCGCGTGCGTCAAGCGCTTGGCTATATGTTCAACTTTGAATGGTCGAACCAAGCACTGTTCTATGGCATATACAAACGCACCGATAGCTTTTGGGAAAACTCCGATCTTCAGGCAAGCGGTGCATTAGAAGGTGCAGAACTCGCAATTCTGGAAGAATTTCGTGACCAGTTGGATCCGTCCATTTTCGACCAACCAGCATTTGTTCCGCCGGTTCTAAAACCCGATCAGTTTGATCGTGGCGCCCTGCGCAAGGCGAACAAGTTACTGGATGAGGCAGGTTGGAAACTCGTAGACGGCGTGCGCACGAATGCCGCTGGCGAAGAGCTCGTTATTGATATCGTCGATGATGGACCAGGCTTTGAGCGCATTATCAATCCCGTCATCCAAACTATGCAACGTGCAGGTATCAAGGCGAGTTTCCGTATTATCGATTCTGCTCAAATGCTGGAACGACAAGAAAACTATGATTACGATATCATCGTTGCGCGTCTTGTGATGAGCCTCTCACCTGGTGAAGAGCTGATGTCGACCTACGGTTCTGTAGGCGCGGACAAACCCGGGCAGTCGAATTTTGCGGGTCTTAAACACCCCGTCGTTGATGAATTAATCAGCCGCATCGCAGCTGCAGAGACCCGCGAGGATATGGCCAACCATGTCCGCGCACTCGACCGCGTGCTTCGTGCGCAGCATATTTGGATACCGAATTGGTTCAAAGGTAGCCACAATGTTGCCTATTGGGACGTCTTCGGTCGACCAGAGAACAAGCCTAAATATTCGCGTGGCGTCATTGGCACTTGGTGGATCGACCAAGCCAAGCTCGATCGCCTGAAGGCTGAAGGTGCACTAGACTAAATGGGCGCCTATATCCTTCGACGCCTGTTGCTGATCATACCCACATTGATCGGCATTATGCTGATCAACTTCACCTTGATCCAATTTGTTCCTGGCGGCCCGATTGAACAGATCATTTCAGAGTTAGAGGGCGGTGAAGGTGCGCTTGATCGTATCACAGGCGGCGGCGGTGAAGGCGCCAGCGAAGCACAAAGCCAATCCGACAGCCAATATAAAGGAGCCCGTGGCCTCCCCCCGGATTTGATCGAAGATCTGGAACGGCAATTTGGCTTCGACAAGCCACCCGTCGAACGTTTCCTAAATATGATGTGGAACTATGCCCGTTTTGATTTTGGCGAGAGCTTTTTTCGTTCAATCTCTGTGATCGATTTGATCCTCGAAAAAATGCCTGTCTCTATTACTCTTGGGCTTTGGTCTACCTTGCTGGCCTATCTGATCTCGATCCCGCTGGGCATCCGTAAAGCGGTCAACGACGGCTCTAAATTTGATGTATGGACCAGCGGCATCATCATCTTCGCTTATGCTATCCCGGGCCTACTCTTCGCAATTCTGCTGATCGTTCTTTTCGCAGGCGGCAGTTACTGGCAGATATTCCCCCTTCGCGGCTTAACCTCGGAAAATTTCTCCGATCTTTCGACGCTCGGAAAAATCAAGGATTACTTCTGGCACGCCACTCTTCCCATTGTGACCTCCACCATCGCGGCATTTGCGACCTTAACGCTTTTGACGAAGAACAGCTTCCTTGACGAGATTAACAAACAATATGTGATGACGGCCCGCGCCAAGGGCCTGTCGGAGCGCAAAGTTTTTTACGGCCACGTATTTCGAAATGCGATGCTTATCATCATCTCTGGCTTTCCAGGATTGTTTGTTGGGATTTTCTTCGGCGGCTCGCTTATTATCGAGGTGATTTTCTCGCTTGATGGGTTGGGTCTATTAGGCTTTGAGGCCGCAGTGAGGCGCGATTATCAGGTCTTTTTTGGCACGATGTATATTTTCGCCCTGATCGGTCTTTTGGTGAAGCTCCTGTCTGACCTCACCTATATCTGGATCGATCCACGCATCGATTTTGAATCGCGGGAGACATGAAGATGCGTATTCTCCGCACTCCTATTGCGCGACGTCGCTGGTCAAATTTCAAGGCGAACAGGCGGGCTTTTTGGTCTCTATGGATATTTGGCTTCCTGTTCATTACAGCCCTCTTTGCAGAATTCATTGCCAATGACAGACCGCTTTTGGTTGGGTTTCAGGGCAAGCTGCACAGCCCCGTGGTAAAAATGTACACCGAAGAATATTTTGGGGGCGATTTTCAAACCGAGGCCGAATATTCGGAGCTAGAGGTGCAGTGTCTAATCCTTTCCGGGGGCATCATTGATTGCCTGGATGATCCAGAAGCCTACATTGCAGATGCAGAGGACGGCGAAATCAACGACCAACAAATCCAGAAGGGTTGGATCATCTGGCCCCCGATCCCCTATAGCTTCAACACAATCAACTACGATGTCGCACAGGCACCAAGCCCACCAGATGGCGATCATTGGTTGGGAACAGACGATCAAACCCGAGATGTGGTCGCCCGTATTTTGTACGGCTTTCGCATATCAACCGTGTTTGGCCTGATCGTTGTTTTCTTTAGTTCTGTGCTTGGCGTTATGGCCGGCGCGGCAATGGGCTATTTCGGTGGTTGGACAGATCTGATTTCACAACGCTTGCTTGAAATTTGGGAAAGCACACCGATGCTTTATGTCATCATTATTCTGTCCGCACTTTTCACCATCAGCTTTACTGGATTTACGATCTTGGTGATCGCCTTCAGCTGGCCCGCACTCGTGGGCGTTGTGCGCGCCGAATTTTTGCGCGCGCGAAATTTCGAATATGTCCGCGCCGCACGCGCGATGGGTGTGTCGGACAGAAAAATCATGTTCCGCCATCTGCTGCCAAACGCAATGGTGGCAACGGTTACCTTCCTTCCCTTTATGATCACCGGCTCGATCGGCACGCTGACCTCACTTGATTTCTTGGGCTTTGGCCTGCCTCCATCTTACCCGTCGTTGGGCGAGCTGTCCTTGCAAGCCAAAAACAATTTACAAGCGCCTTGGCTTGCCTTCTCTGCCTTTGTGACGCTGGCAACCATGTTGTCCCTACTGGTGTTCATTTTCGAAGGCGTTCGGGATGCCTTTGACCCCAGAAAGACTTTCAAATGACAAAGCTGATTGAATTCAAAGACCTCTGCGTCAGCTTTGGTGAAAATGATGCCGTAAAAAATGTCAGCTTTGACATCAAGCGCGGTGAAACCGTAGCACTCGTGGGCGAGTCTGGTTCTGGCAAATCTGTCACCGCCCTCTCCACTGTAAAACTGCTTCCCGAAAGCGCAAAAGTTTCTGGGTCGGTCAAATATCTTGGCGAAGAGATGATTGATGCCTCTGAGGATGCGCTGCGTCGCGTGCGGGGAAACGACATCAGTTTCATTTTCCAAGAGCCCATGACATCCCTCAACCCGCTCCACACGCTTGAAAAACAGTTGCGTGAAAGCTTGATGCTTCATCAGGGATTGGGACGCGACGCATCCCGAGATCGCACGGTTGAGTTGATGGAAAACGTCGGTATCCGCGATGCCGCGAACAGATTGAACGACTATCCGCATCAGCTTTCCGGCGGCCAGCGACAGCGGGTGATGATCGCAATGGCGCTGGCGAATAAACC
>CAZRFT010000133.1:0-1662 GCA_964599255.1 uncultured Neptunicoccus sp.
AAGCCTCTACCAGAGAATAGTTTTTTTCAAAAACTGGAATCCCAGCTTCTCTACAAAGTTGAATGACATTGGCGCGTGTTACACCATTCATGCAATAATCACCTGTGGAGGTCCAAACTTCGCCCTTTCGAACAATAAAGAAATTGCAAGCATTAGTGGTGTTTACGAAGCCTTGCGGGTCCAACATCAACCCCTCATCAGCACCGGCCTGTTCAGCTTGAAGGCAAGCAATCACGCAATTGAGTTTTGAGTGTGAATTGTATTTCGCATCTTGTGACATCGGCAAGCCCCGCACCTGTGGAACCGTGGCAAGGCGAATGCCTTCCTTTTGCAAGGCTGTCGCTGGTTTTGAATGCTCGACTATTGCAACAATGGTAGGGCCAGATTGAGAAAGCGCTGGGTGTTGAAACGGCTTAACCTTGACGCCCCGCGTGATCATCAAGCGGCAATGCGCATTCGTTGTCATTCCGTTTGCATCTGCCGTCTGATCTAGTGCGCAGCGAATTTCCTCTCTGCTCATGCCAATCTCGAGCGATACAGCCTTACAGCTTTCAAAAAGACGATCCATATGGGCGTCAAAGAAACCCCATTCGCCATCATAAAGCCGCATACCTTCCCACATCCCGTCACCCAACATAAACCCGCTGTCGTAGACGGAGATCACGGCTTCATTCTTGGGGACGATCTGACCGTTAAGGAAGATTTTTAGATCTTCGTTGCGTGCATCAAATTCAGCGTCATGAGTGGAGGCTTTCTTCATGTCTAATGATTAGTCGGGTCGGGCAGTCGGGGCAAGGCTCGAAAGCGCTTTACGGGCAGGCGGGCCTAGGTGTAGGTCGAGGCGAATTATTGGATTAAGCGATGTCAGAGAAAACTATCTTGAAAGCCCTGCGTGGTGAGACCCAAGAAAAGCCACCAGTTTGGATGATGCGGCAGGCCGGACGCTACCTGCCTGAATATCGTGCGACGCGGGCTCAAGCCGGTGACTTTCTGTCTCTTTGCTACAATCCTGATTTGGCAACTGAAGTGACGTTACAGCCCATACGTCGTTATGGGTTCGATGCCGCTATTGTCTTTGCAGATATTTTACTGCTGCCTCAGGCGCTGGGCGTTGATCTGTGGTTTGAAACTGGGGAAGGGCCGCGCATGTCAACGACGACAAGCGTGGCAGATCTCGATGGTTTGAAGCCGATCGCCGAGGTTGATGAAACATTATCGCCCATCTACCAAACAGTGCGAAATTTGGCGGGAGCCCTGCCGGAAACAACCACTTTGATCGGGTTTGCGGGTGCGCCTTGGACAGTCGCGACTTATATGGTGGCGGGCCGTGGAACTATTGATAAAAAACCCGCCTTTGATTTGATCGCACAAGACCAAAGTGTTTTTGATCGTTTAATAGATATCTTGGTCGAAGGTACGGTTCACTATTTATGTGCGCAAATTAAGGCAGGTGCAGAGGTCGTAAAGCTGTTCGATAGCTGGGCGGGATCACTGCAGGGCGACCTATTTGAACGCTATTCGATCCAACCGAACAAACGGATCGCGGAGAGGCTTAAGCTTCAATTTCCCAATACCCCGATCATCGCATTCCCGCGTGGCGGTACGAACGAGGATCTAACAAAATTTGTGGACCAGGTGCCTGTGGACTGCGTAGCGATTGGG
>CAZRFT010000134.1:0-8248 GCA_964599255.1 uncultured Neptunicoccus sp.
AAAATCAGGACCCGTGGACGGCATTGCCGCTGATCCTCAATATCTGGATATCTATGTGCCGCCCTTGGTGAAAAAGACTTTCCCTGTTGATACCTACCGCAAGGCTTTTGCATATATTTTCCAAGGAAGCGGCCTGTTCGACTACGCCTCGGATCCGGTTGGTATTCGACTGGAAAAAGAGGTGATGGGCCAAGAGGTAAATATCCGTGATTATAGCGGCAATCGAACACTCATTACGTTTGACACTGGCGACGAGGTAACCGTTCTGGCAGGAGAAGAAGGTATCCGTTTCTTGTTGATTTCTGGGCGCCCAATCGAAGAGCCGGTTGCGTGGCATGGGCCGATTGTTATGAACACGCGCGAAGAATTAATGCAGGCTTTTCAAGAGCTTAACAACGGAACATTCATTCAACCTCAACATTAAGGGTGACCGCGTTCATCCCGATCGCCGCCTTCCAAGGCGGCGATTTCTGCCAGATTTGATGTGTTGTTTGGGCCGTAATTGGGGAGGGTGAAACTTAAAAGCCCCAAGATCACCCCGACGGCCAGTATTTTGAATTGTAGCATAGCTCGTTACTAACGAACCCACTGCTATTTGCAGAGCATCAAATGCGCAGAATTTGCGTAGAGTTTTAGAAATCACTTTTAGGGTCGACCATCGTGGCTTAGTATTCCACAAAAGGAGCCCATTATGAAAAAACTACTCGTCATGACATTAAGCATTTTTGCTTTCGCCGCACCAAGCTTTGCCGAAGACAATGGAGCGTTTTGCGCCCGTATGGAGGCAGAGGACAAACTAGAGGGGAAAACCGCAGCCGATTGCGAATGCGTTTACGGTCAGGCTGATATACATCTGACGCCAGAGATGAAAACAGTCCTAATGGAAAATCATGAGCAAGGCGAAAGCGGCGAAAATATGATGCGCAAGATGTTAGAGCTGGGCGATATCAATACGTTGGCAAGTAAGATGGAGGCATATGGCTCTGCCATCGACACAAATTGTGCCATCAACTAAAAAAAATGGCGGGTAAAAACCCGCCATTTTTCAAATTCGAATTAACTCGTTCAATTAAGACGAGCTATTGTCGTCCTGAGAATTGATTAGCACAACTGCGCCGATCAACAATAGAAGTGGCAACCATGGCGCAGAAGACGCCGCTGGCTCATCAGGTACCTCAGTGATTACAGGCTCAGAAAGGTTGCCTGCAAATGCAGAAGTCACAGTTAGTGACAACGCAGAAAAGACAGCAAGAATTTTTTTCATTGAGTTTCTCCAGCTAGATTAGTGGGGTGACTTTCCTCGATTATTGCCAAGCTATCAACAAAATAATTCAGATTTTTAAGGAAATTCCCGAGTAAAATGAATTATGTGTGCGAATTGCAACGCTAACGTCAGTTAAAGAGGCAACGATTTGCGATATGAATTGTCTAACCCATGACCTGAGTTTTGCTCTCAATCCGCATATCCATATAGGGTAGAGATCAATCAAAACTGTAGAATTTGGGAAGAGCACCGTATTTTATAATGCTCAACCCAAGTTTAATCGCAATTCTATGGTTGATCCCTGGTTTGTACAGGTCGTGAATTGTCATCCTGCGAACCAATCAAAATAACGGCCCCCAGTAATAGAAGCAGCGGTAGCCAAGGCGCAGAAGACGTAGCCTCAGTCTCTTTTACTTCGGTAATCACCGGTTCAGAAAAATCACCCGCAAAGGTAGCGGTCGCCATGAATGTTGCAATAGTAGCAGTTGTAAGTATTTTTTTCATTGTTTCCCTCTTTTTTCAGTCTTTAAGCTGCAATTTGGATGTTCCCAGAATTATCATCCTGCGACCCAATCAAAATAACAGCTCCTAGCAATAGAAGCAGTGGCAACCAAGGAGCAGAAGACGCGGCTTCAGTCTCTTTTACCTCGGTAATCACCGGTTCAGAAAAATCGCCTGCAAAGGAAGCAGTCGCCATGAACGTAGCAATAGTAGTTGCTGTGAGTATCTTTTTCATTGTCACCCTCTTTTTTCGGTTTGTACACAGAGAGTGGGAGCCACAAGGTACCTTTGCAAGAACTAACTAGTGGATGGTGCTCTTAATCGACTAAATACCTTAAATAAAGTGAACTTTGGCACTGTTCCAAGGCCGACTAACCAAGCCGTTGCGGCTGTTCGGGAGAGTATCACCACAAGAAAGAAAGACATGGATACGGCAAACCCTATCTTTAAAGATAGGTAGTGGATCGGGTTGATAATCTGATTCCCAACATAGATCTGGAACAGGTCCAAAAAAATCGGGTGGCACAGAAAAATCCCAAAACTAAAAGGCGCAAGCTTGGAGATACACACTGGAAAGCGCATCGGCCTCAACATTACCACCGCAAACAAGACCACTGGAAACAATAAATTGGCCCAATTTCGACTTGGATAAAGATAGGCACGTTGGCCGCTCGCAATCTCAACACTTGCAACATTGAATTTAACCCAAAGCGCCCAAATTCCGATTGCAAAACATCCGATCAAAAGTAGGCGCCTGATTTTGAAATTGGGAGGGTTCCGCAGTATCCCATAAAAGGATGCACCTATGAACCCATAGCTTGAATAAGTTAAAATTCGAACCAAGCGCAGCCAATAGTCAACGTAGAACGCGTCAACATTCTCATAAATCCAGATACTCAGCTCGCGCTTCAAAAACAGACAGGGCAAAATCAGAAGCCCTAAAACTGGATTCCTGACTGCGAGTTGAAACAACGGGTACATTAGAACAAGTGCAAACAGCGTTGGCAAAAAATGCATCTGTTGACGGATCGAGCCCAGCGCGAACCACCTAATCCAAGTATCTGGGATCGTGGTCATGTCGCGCCAAAGGTATACTAAATATCCCAATTCCCACGCCTTGAATAAATTGAAGATCACAAAAATGATCATCCACGACACATAGGGGATCAGTAGACGGCGCGCCTGTTGCCCAATGGTTTCGATGTAACCTCTGGGGCGCTTATCCAAGGACATCGCCAACAAAAAAAGCGAAATCACCAGGAATAGTTCTGTTCGCGCTAGATAAAATATAGTGCGGAGCAACGTCGGCACAGTCCGTTCCGCCGCCGTAACATCTGGAAATATCTGCCCATTCCAGTCAAAGCTGGCATGCATACAAATTACTGAAACCCCGGCAATTAGCCGAAGCGCATCTAGCCATTCCATCCGATCGCGGTGAATCATTCCCAAAGGTTATCTTTTCCCAATAAGGCTCACGTTAATTGAGATTGGAAATATGGATAAAAATTTATGCTGGCGCCCCTCGCGCGATTTCGACGTTATTCAAAAACCTGCCGATCCGTAGGTCTATTCCCAAAACTTACTTGAATGCGACAAGCAATAAACTAGGCTGATCACAAAGAAGGAGCAAACCCATGAAAAAACTACTCCCCCTTGTTATTGCGCTACTGGCAGCTTTTCAGCTTTCCGGATGCGCAGCCGCTGTTGGCGCTGGCGCCGTTGTCGTAGCCGATAAAATTCTTGAAGAAGAAAATGGAGATGACGGTTTGTTTTAATTTCCCTTCCTAACGGAGACCAGTAATTATCCAGCCCGAAAATTCATCCATTTTTGTAAAATAATGCCCATTGCTTGTTGCAAAGGCAAAATTGAAGTAATCTCTCGAAAGGCAAAAAAATGAGGAGAGCTTCACATGTCTCGAATTTACTTTGTCCTTCTAGCGATTTTTATGGGTCTAGCATTTGTCGGTTGCGGCGAAGCTGACCACAATGTCGAGGACGTGCTAACTTCGGATTAAACCACGATCTTTTGCATGAAAGCAGACGGGTTCTAACAAATTTAGTGACGGCTCCATAAGCGACGTAACAACAATGGACAAAATCCAACTACAACCCTCAAGCGCGATGCATTCTGCCTCGCCCCTAGACGTGTTAAAATTTTTTAAACATAATCAAATCACTACACATGGAAGGAAACAGCGATGACTAAATTTCTTACAGCGATCTTTACCGCGCTAGCACTTTTCACCCTTGTTGCTTGCGATGCCTCAAGCTCTATGGGTGGCGGCCCTATTGTCATGACTGAAGGTGGCGGTGGGTATTAATTCTTTTGAAGCGAAGCTTCAGGACAAGTTCGCCAGTCGCTTCGCTTAGCTATCCATCTTTAAGGCTGAAATAAATGCCTCTTGTGGGATGTCCACTTTCCCAAATTGGCGCATCCGCTTCTTACCCGCTTTTTGCTTATCGAGTAACTTGCGTTTCCGCGTAGCGTCACCACCATAACATTTAGCGGTGACGTCTTTGCGCAGTGCAGAGATAGTTTCGCGCGCAATCACCCTACCCCCGATAGCGGCTTGAATAGGAATTTTGAACTGATGCTGGGGGATCAAATCTTTGAGCTTTTCACACATGGCGCGTCCACGCGCCTCTGCGCGATCCCGATGCACCATGATTGAAAGCGCATCAACGGGTTCTTCGTTCACCAAAATCTGCATCTTCACCAAATGATCTTCGCGATAATCGGTCATTTGATAGTCAAAAGAGGCATAACCTTTGGTCACAGATTTCAAGCGGTCGTAAAAGTCAAAGACAACCTCGTTAAGCGGCAGATCATAGACAACCATAGCACGACTTCCCGCATAGGTCAGGTCAAGCTGGATGCCGCGGCGATCTTGGCAAAGTTTCAGAACATCGCCCAAATATTCGTCTGGCACCAAAATTGTCGCTTTGATGCGCGGCTCTTCGATGTGATCGACATGGGTCAAATCGGGCATGTCAGCAGGGTTATGAAGCTCAATAACCGACCCATCGCGCATGTGTATGTGGTAAATCACCGACGGTGCCGTGGTGATCAGATCAATATCATATTCACGTTCCAGACGGTCGCGGATCACTTCCAAATGCAACAAGCCTAAGAAACCGCAACGGAATCCAAATCCGAGCGCGGCGGAGGTTTCCATCTCGGCCGAGAAGCTGGCGTCGTTAAGCTGAAGTTTCGCGATACTCTCGCGCAGATCTTCAAATTCGGCGTTATCAACAGGGAACAACCCACAGAAAACCACTGGTTGCGAAGGTGCAAAGCCAGGCAAGGGCTCTTCGATCCCCTTTTTCTCCGTGGTGATCGTGTCGCCAACGGCGGTGTCTGACACTTGTTTGATGGAAGCCGTCAGAAAACCCAACTCGCCTGGTTTCAAAATATCTGTGTTGTCCATCTGCGGACGAAACACACCAACACGGTCCACCGGGTAGACCGCTTTGGTATTCATCATACGAATGCGGTCGCCTTTTTTAAGCACGCCATCAATCACACGCACCAGAACAACAACGCCCAGATAGGCATCATACCAACTATCAACCAGCATTGCTTTCAGGGGCGCATTTTCATCGCCCTCTGGCGCGGGCAGTCGGGTGACCACGGCCTCCAACACGTCAGGAATGCCAATACCGGTTTTGGCACTGATTTGGACCGCGTCTGTTGCATCGATCCCAATCACGTCTTCAATCTGCTCTGCCACGCGTTCTGGCTCGGCCGCGGGAAGATCGATTTTGTTCAGAACCGGCACGATCTCATGATCGGCCTCTATCGCGGTGTAAACATTTGCCAGCGTCTGCGCCTCGACCCCTTGGGATGCATCCACGACCAAAAGCGAGCCTTCTACCGCACGCATCGAACGGCTGACCTCATAGGCGAAGTCCACATGGCCTGGGGTGTCGATCAGGTTCAGGATATAATCTTTGCCGTCTTTAGCCTTATATTCAATACGAACCGAGTTGGCTTTGATCGTAATCCCACGTTCCCGCTCGATATCCATAGAATCCAAAATTTGCTCTTGCATATCGCGATCCGCCACGGTGCCCGTGGATTGGATCAAGCGATCCGCAAGGGTCGATTTTCCGTGGTCAATATGGGCCACGATAGAAAAATTTCGAATATGGTCGAGCTTTGGCATGTCGCGCGATATGCGCCGCAAACTTGGGGGCGTCAAGCACCGAAAACGTGCTTGTTTACGATGGCAAATTTAGGGGATTCTCAGAGTCCCCTTTTCATGCTATAGATGGCCAAAAATAATAATAAAAAGGGTCAGGGACTTATGCGACTTCTTACCATCGCGCTGGCGGGCGCCTTATCTTTAAGCACTACAACCCTCAACGCAGGTACAATTGCAAATGCCTGCATGAAATCGGACCGAAATCCAACGCGGGCGACCTGTCAATGCATTCAGCAAGTTGCAGATCAAAAACTAACAGAAACTGATCAAAAACGTGCTGCGGTTTTTTTCCAAGATCCGCATAAAAGCCAAGTTGTGCGCCAATCCAGCAAAAAATCCGATGAAATCCTGTGGGAACGCTGGAAAGCCTTTGGCGAAGCGGCTGGAAAGCGCTGCGGTTAGTCACACAACTGTGGTAAATTTTGGCTTAACCTCTGGCTGAGCTAAGTATGCCTTCACAAGCGGCCTCAATTAGGTCCAATGCATGCTCAAAATTCCCTTCGTAATAGGGATCGGGAACATTGCCGCCAAATTCCTTATGATCCTTCGGCAGATAATCCAGCATTTTGACCAATTTTGCTTTACCTGAGTTCATTCTTTCCAGCGCTTTGTAATTTTCGTCATCCAGCGCAACAATCAGATCAAAATCCATAAAATCTTGATGCCCAACCTGACGCGCTCGGAGATGCGAGATTAGATAATTTCTGGAAGCAGCAGCGGATTGAGCGCGATTATCTGGCGGATCACCCACATGCCACCCCCCAGTCCCGCAGCTATCAATGCGAAGATCGATATCGGATTGGCGCGTTTTTTCCGCAAGCACACCCTCTGCCATTGGGGAACGACAAATATTTCCCAAACAAACGAATAAAACAGAGCTTATTTTCTGTGACACATTCACCCCCAACTTGACGCCCAACTGTATTTATGCCCCTTGGGGCCATGAGCAAATCATATCTAAACATAGACTTAAACGCTATTATTGCCAATTGGCAGGCATTGGACGCTAAATCTGAAAGTGCGGTGGAGACCGCGGCGGTGGTCAAAGCGGATGCCTATGGCTGTGGGGCGGCTAAGGTTGGGCAAGCTTTGCAAAAGGCAGGCGCCAACAGCTTCTTCGTTGCTTTGCCAAGCGAGGGCGTGGTTCTACGAGAGGCATTGGGTCGTGAGCCAAAGATTTACGTATTTTCAGGCTTGATGGTTGGCGATGTTGACGCGATCAAGTCTGCCAATTTGATACCCACAATTAACGCACCTGAACAGCTTATGCGCTTTCGGAATGACTGCCCTGACCTACCATTTGGCATTCAACTGGATTCAGGCATGAACCGTTTGGGCATGGAACCCGAAGAATTTGCCCCAATCCGCGATCAGGCCCGTGATGCAGATTTGATCATCAGCCATTTGGCCTGTGCTGATGAGCCTGACCACCCGCAAAATGCTGAACAACTAAAGACTTTCCGTGAAATGACCGAAGGGTTGCCTGCGCGGCGTTCCTTGGCAGCAACGGGTGGGACACTTTTGGGTGCGGACTATCATTTCGATCTGGTTCGACCAGGCATTGGCCTTCACGGTGCGGAACCGTCTTCAAGCGGTCAAAATACGCTCCAGCTTTCGATACCTGTGATCCAAACCCGACTTGTGAAAAAGGGAGAGTCTGTGGGGTACGGCGCAACGTGGGTTGCAGAAAAAGACAGCCGCATCGCCACAATCGCCGCCGGTTATGCAGATGGCATCCTTCGCGCGCTCAGCATGAACCCACCTGCCCTGTATTCAGGCGATATCGCGTGCCCAGTGGTGGGCCGCGTATCTATGGATCTGATCACCGTCGATGTCAGCGCATTGGACACAGTGCCGGAAACGCTAGATTTAATCTGCGATCATCAACGCGTTGACGCTCTTGCTGATCTCGCAGGCACCATTGGCTATGAAATCCTCACCTCTCTGGGCGCGCGCTATGAAAGACGCTATAAGGGCGGCTAAGATGAATGCGATTTTGAATTTTCTGGGATCAATCGGGGCGAGCTTCCTGTCCCTTTGCGGGGCAACAGGACGTCTTTCCATGTTCGCCGCAAGCGGCGTTAGCCATATTTTCCGCCCCCCCTTTTATGGCCGCGAGCTTTGGCAGCAGGTCATCCAAATCGGTTTTCTGTCGCTCCCAGTCGTTGGCCTAACAGCGCTTTTCACCGGTGCAGCACTTGCCCTTCAAATTTATTCAGGCGGCGCTCGCTTTAACGCCGAAAGCGTTGTGCCTTCAATTGTGGCGATTGGTATGGTG
>CAZRFT010000135.1:0-9957 GCA_964599255.1 uncultured Neptunicoccus sp.
TAGGTTGGGTGGGCAAAGCCCCGAACATTACCCCGCTATAGCGTAGGAGAACGAGATGACCGCAAATGCGAATTTCTTAAAAGAACATAATGCCAAACATATGTGGCACCCCATGGCGCATCCTGCCGATATGCGGGCAAACCCGCCCAAGGTTTTGGTCGGGGCAGAGGGGGTGACGCTAACGGATGTGGATGGGCGTAAAGTCGTCGATGCCGTTGGCGGACTTTGGAATGTGAATTTGGGGTATTCTTGCGATCCGGTGAAAAAAGCGATTTCGGATCAATTGGATGCCTTGCCTTATTATTCCGCGTTTCGAGGAACTTCGACGGGGCCTGCGATTGAACTATCGGTGATGCTTCAAGAGTTTTTTGCACCTGAAGGGATGACGCGCAGCTTTTTTACCTCTGGTGGTTCTGATTCAGTGGAAACGGCCCTGCGTCTTGCGCGCCAATATCACAAGGTGAAAGGCGAGCCAGAACGAACGAAGTTTATTTCGCTTAAGAAAGGGTATCACGGCACGCATATGGGTGGGGCCTCCGTGAACGGGAATGCAAATTTTCGCCGTAACTACGAACCGTTATTGCCGGGTTGTTTCCATATCACATCACCTTACCCCTATCGAAACCCATTTAACGAAACCGATCCCGCCAAGCTGGCAGACGCTGTTGTCGCCCATTTCCAAGATGAGATTGCGTTTCAAGGCGCAGATACCATTGCCGCGATGATTATGGAGCCTGTTCTAGGTGCCGGCGGGGTGATTGTGCCACATGAAACCTTCATGCCCACAATTAGGAAAATCTGTGATGATCATGGGATTCTACTGATTGCAGATGAAGTGATTTGTGCATTTGGACGCACGGGGGCTTGGAGCGGCTCGCGCCTTTGGGGGGTCGAGCCAGACATAATGTGCACGGCAAAAGCGATTACCAACGGCTACTACCCCTTTGGTGCAGTCATGATACATGGGCGTGTTGCGGAAGTGTTTGAGAGTGATACATCGAGCTTTGGCGCGATAGGTCACGGCTATACCTATTCTGCACACCCCGTTGGCGCTGCGGCCGCGTTGGCGTGTTTGCCTGAAACAATTGCGGCCAAGGTTGATGAAAACGCTGCGGCTCGTGGCCCGAAGTTAAAGGCGGGCGCAGAGAAACTGATGGAAAAACACGCGCTTGTCGGCGATGTGCGTGGAGTTGGGTTGATGGTGGCGCTTGAATGTGTGGCGGATCGAGACAGCAAAAAACCTGGCGGCAAGGATCAAATGGCGGCCATTTTCGAAGGCGCCTATGAAGCAGGTGTGATGATCCGTATCTCTGGCCCAAATATTATCCTGTCCCCACCTTTGGTTGTTACCGATGGGGACGTGGATAAAATATTATCTGCTGTTGATGCTGGGTTGGCGGCGGGTGGTGCTATTTAAGATCGCTTAAAGTTTTAGCCCGTGCGCGTGCCGTTGTGGCAAGCATTGGGATATCCATTGCTGCTGCTATGAAACCCACGCCCATTTCGGAATATTTCTTCACCAGATCTAGGTTCATGGTTAAGACGCCTGCGGCTTTACCTGCAGCCATAATTTTCGTCAGAGATTCGTCGATTACTTTTTGAACCTCTGGATGCTCTGGTTGACCAAGATAGCCCAGATTTGCGGACAAATCAGAAGGGCCGATAAAGACACCGTCGACCCCATCAAGTTTTAGCACATCATCAAGGCATTCGAGACCCGCCTTGTTTTCGATTTGCAACAGCAAGCAGGTTTCATCATTGGCGGTTTGAAGATATTCAGGTGTTCCACCATAGCCAGATGCGCGCGCAGCATAGGCACCTACGCCACGCACCCCTTCGGGTGGGTATTTCATGGCGGCGACCATTTCTTCTGCGTGTTCGACGCTTTCGATCATTGGGATTAGGATGGTTTGACACCCCGTGTCCAAGACCATTTTCACTTGCCACGTGTCCCCAAAGGGAATGCGAGCCAATGCGGGAACACCTGATGGTCCGATGATGCGCATTTGATCAGTCATCGTTGTGATCGTATTGGGGGAGTGTTCGCCGTCGATAAGCAACCAATCAAATCCGCATGTCGTCAACACCTCTGTCATCACGGGCGACGCACCAGAGAGCCAGCAACCCATAAGGGTTTCGCCTGCCTTCAAGCGTTTTTTGAATTCATTTACTGGTGCGGCCATCTATTTACCCTCTTTTATACTTGCGGTGACGTAATTAACGGACAGGTCCTTGTCTGAAATGAACCAATCCCATGTGAGCGGGTTAAAGACAAACCCTTTTCGATCTACGGGCTTTAGCCCGGCGGTTTCAATATGGGCGTAAAGTTCGTCAGGCGTAATGAATTTATCCCATTCATGAGTGCCCTTTGGTAACCAACGCATGATGTGTTCGGCGCCAATAATGGCCATGAGGTAGCTTTTCGCATTTCGGTTGATCGTTGAACAAAGCATGATCCCACCAGGCTTTAGTAGTGTCGCGCAGGCGTTCATGTAGGCCTGCGGATCAGCGACATGTTCGATAACTTCCATATTTAGAATGGCGTCAAATTGCTCGCCTGCAGCAGCTATGTTTTCGGCGGTATCATGGCGGTAATCGATCTTGAGTCCGGATTTTTTGGCATGAATCTCTGCTACTGGAATATTGCCAGCGGCCGCATCAACGCCAACCACATCTGCGCCAAGACGGGCCATCGGCTCGCACAAAAGTCCCCCGCCACAACCGATGTCGAGAATACGAAGCCCCTTAAAGGGCGCATCGGTTTTGCGGTCGCGGGCAAATTCGGCAGCAATTTGAGCGGAGATATATTCCAATCGACAGGGGTTGAGCATGTGAAGTGGTTTAAACTTCCCCCCTTCATCCCACCATTCGGCGGCCATGGCTTCAAATTTTTCAATCTCACTTGGATCGATTGTGGTGGTCATTGACTCTTATCCTTAAAAAGACAAGCTTTCGCTTGATGATGGATATAGCGTGATCATGAGGAATGCCGAAGAGCAATTTAGTCGCGGTAAGGCGCTTTATCCAGTTATTCAGCCCTATGACTATGATTTTTTAGATGTTGGCGATGGCCACACGCTTTATGTAGAGCAATGCGGTAACCCAAAGGGGATACCCGTAGTTGTTTTGCATGGAGGCCCGGGGGGCGGGTGTTCGCCCGGCATGCGGCGCTTCTTTCATCCCGATCTTTATCGCGTAATTTTGTTCGACCAACGCGGCTGTGGGCGATCCAAGCCCTTTAGCTCGGTCGAGGCGAATACCACCTGGCATCTTGTTGAAGATATCGAGCGCATCCGTACCCATTATGGAATTGACGAATGGATTGTCTTTGGCGGCTCTTGGGGGGCAGCGCTTGGGTTGATCTATGCCATCAGTCACCCAGAGCGGTTGCGCCACCTTGTTCTGAGGGGCGTCTTTCTGATGACGCAGGCGGAGCTTGATTGGTTTTATGGTGGAGGTGCCGCGATGTTCTTCCCAGAAGAATGGCGCAAGGTTCTTAACCTGTTGCAGGATGATGAGCGCGACAATGTAATTGAGGCTTATCACCGCAGGTTATTTGGCAATGACGAGGCGGAGATGACGCGCTTTGCCCGCGTGTGGACATCTTGGGAATCTTCCCTTGCCACATTAGAGCCGCGCAATAGTGTAGGATCAACGCCCGCCTCTTATGCCCAAGCATTTGCTCGGATTGAAAACCACTATTTCCTAAACAAAGGCTTTTTGGATCGGGATCAGTATATTTTAGAGAATATTGGCAAGATACGCGATGTTCCTGGCACGATCGTGCACGGGCGCTACGATATGATTTGCCCACCCCGATCAGCGTTCATGCTGCACGAGGCGTGGCCAAGTTCCACGCTGAAAATGATTTCAAGTTCGGGTCATAGTTTGTCTGAACAAGGTATAAGTTCCGCGCTAGTCACAATTATGGATGATTTGGCATAAGAGCTTGGGCTATCTTCGCGCACCCCAGCTAGCGGAGACTTTCTTGTCAGCATTTTTTTGCAACATCATCGCAAGGATAAAGACGATAATTGTCAGATAGATGGGGTAATTAATGTTCGTGACCCGAGGGGTGTAGTTGATAAAGGATTCCCCACGAGAGTAATCAATTATATGAAAAAGTGGGTTCCATAGAAAATAGGGAAGCATCATCGCTGGAAGGGAATTTGCGAGCGTCATCTTCCCTGAAAAAATCATGTTACCGCGGGAATAAAATGTCTGAATCAATGCCACAATTCGCGGTGCGAACGGCATTATTGCATTAAAAAAATAGCCAATCGACAATCCACTGATCCAGGCCATAAAAAATGCAAAAGCAAAGCCTGAAAAGCGGTGAAATTCAACCGGTTCTAGAATAATATGTGATAAGCCCAAACATATCGTTGCGGCCAATATCGAAATGTACAATTGCGCAAAGCCAGCAGCAAAGAGTGACATAAAGTGCGTGACATGCGTGTGAAGGTTTAGAGCATTTCGTTGGCTACCAATTGAACCTCCAGCCCCTAAAGCGCCATTGTGGACTAAAAAAAGAAAAATGCCCGCCATAATAAACTGAACTTCGTTTCCGCGTATGGCTAAGGAGCGCATCCCAAGGATGCGAATGAAAAAGAGAAAAACCACCACCAAAACCAAAGCAGTTAGAATTTGGTTAACAACCGCAATGATAGGGTTCGCACTTTCTTTGCGAATGTTTCTGACTGTGGTGTGATACAAAAGATCAAAAAAACGAAACACTTCGTAAGGAAGGCTTGTCGTATTTCGTTTTGGTTCAAAAAACATACTGTCTCGTTATCATGTGTCGATCAAAATACAAAATCGCTTGTTGTATGTCGCGAAGAGATTTAGGGATTTTCCCAAATTTCGCAATAACCCGAAAGCGTTAATCATGTCCGAATTTATGCCCACATTTCGTAAACTAGCGCTAGAGGCGGGTGCTGAGATCATGCGCATCTACGAAAGTGATGATTTCGAGATCATGCTGAAGTCGGATGAAAGTCCGGTCACAATTGCTGATCAAACGGCTGATGCCCTTATTGCGAAAGGATTGAGAGAGGCCTTTCCTGATATTGCGTTGGTGACCGAAGAGCAGGCGGACACGCACAAGGAAAAGGCGGAGACTTTTATTATTGTGGATCCGCTGGATGGAACGAAAGAGTTTATCCATCGTCGCGGTGACTTCACAGTCAATATCGCGCTAGTCAAAAACGGCGTGCCAGAACTGGGAGTTGTCTATGCACCCGCGAAGTCGCGTTTGTTTCTGACAGATGAGAATGGTCATTCCTATGAAGAAATGGGTCCTTTCGACCAAGATTGTGAAAACGAACGCAAGCCAATAACAGTGTCTCAACCAGATAATGATGGGTTAATCGTCGTTGCCTCTAAGTCACATGCCGATCAGGCAACAGAGGACTATATCGCGAAATATTCAGTTGCTGACAAAGCCTCTGCCGGGTCTTCGTTAAAATTCTGCTTGGTAGCGTCAGGGGAGGCAGATATTTACCCTCGCTTAGGCCGTACGATGGAATGGGATACCGCTGCTGGCCATGCGGTGTTGCGCGGTGCTGGTGGTAAGGTGGTGCGTTTTGATACACATGAGGAACTTGTTTACGGCAAAGAAGGCTATGAGAATCCATTTTTTATCGCCTATTCTCCTCAGGTGGATCTAAAGAAAGCAACGTGATGAAAACTGCAATTATTGTTCCAGCGCGCTACGCATCATCTCGCTTTCCGGGAAAACCACTCGCAGAGCTGACGGGGGCGAAAGGTGACAAGAAGTCTTTGATCCAACGCTCTTGGGAAGCAGCTATGGCTGTGGGACACGGCGACGTCTTTGTAGCAACTGATGATACGCGTATCAAAGATGCATCCGAGGCTTTTGGAGCAGACGTTGTTATGACATCGGAAAGCTGCCGAAATGGAACCGAGAGATGTGCGGACGCGCTTCGAGAGCTGAATACGGACTACGATTTAGTCGTAAACCTACAAGGAGATGCGCCGCTTTCGCCTGCGTGGTTTATCAATGACATGATCGACTATTTCGAACAGGGAGGGCTGGCTGATATGGCAACACCAGTCTTGAGGTGTAGCGACGAAACGTTGAAAAATTTACAAGCCGACCGGAAGGCGGGCTTAGTTGGGGGCACAACGGCGGTTTTTAACAAGGACAAACGCGCGCTTTATTTTTCGAAAGAAGTATTGCCCTTCGCCGATCAACCAAAAACGCCTGTTTACCACCATGTCGGCATTTACGCCTATCGACCAGCGGCATTGGACGCCTATCTTGGTTGGGAGGAATGTGATCTGGAAAAAATCGAAGGGTTGGAACAACTACGTTTTCTGGACAACGGCGCCCATGTTCAATGTATAGAAGTGGAAGCGCGGGGTCGTGAATTCTGGGAGGTAAACAACCCAGAAGATATCGATCGGGTGTCCGCCATGCTTCAAAAGCTGGGAATCGAATGAAGGTATCGGTCATCGTTGTGAGTCGGGGGCGACCCGTCTTGCTTCGAAAGCTAATCAAGGCCTTACGATTTCAAACACACAAATCCTTTGAAGTGATCCTTGTGACAGACGATCCAAAGGATGCTGACATCGCGAAAGATGTTAAGTTTATTCACCATGAGGCCGCAAATATCTCTAGCGCACGCAATGTTGGCATGACGGTGGCTTCAGGCGAAATTTTCGCTTTTCTAGATGACGATGCGATCCCAGAACCGAATTGGCTTGAGGAATTGATTGTCGCTTTCAGCGATCCGAAGGTTGCGGCTGGAGGCGGGTTTGTGAAAGGGCGCAACGGCATCTCTAATCAATGGGCCGGTATAGAGGTGGATTGCTTCGGGCGTGATTATCCGATAGAAATTACAGACCCTACGGTTCGTGGTTTAAAAGAGGAACGGCACCTTAAGGTTCAAGGATGCAATATGGCTTTTCGCAAGTCAGCACTTCAGAAATCAGGTGGGTTTGATGAGGGTTTTTCGTTCTATTTCGAAGAAACGGATCTGACGCGCAGGCTGGCAAAAGCACGGTTTAAAATTGCGATCAATCCGAAAGCCCAAGTCGTCCATAGTGATGCTGAAAGCAGCTATCGTTCAAGCCGCAGAATTCCGAAATCCTTGCGCCAACTCGGCGCGTCATGGCGATTGTTTATGGATAAACATGCATTGGCCACTAAGGCCGAGGAAATTCGATTTCAGCTTTGTCTTCAACAACGCGAACGGTTGTTGAAGTTAATGAAAATTGGATGGATCGAGCCGCGGGATGTAACACGTATGCAGGAGGAGTTTGATCGTGCGATTGTTGGACAATTTAATCGGTCAAAAATTAAGAAATTAACCTTTTCTGCCTCCAAAAATTTTAAGGCATTTCAAACGAAGAATGCCCCCCCTAAGACGATGTATGGTTCTATTTGGCAGGCTAAAGCGCTGAAAAGAAAAGCTAAATCAATCGCAGATTCGGGTGTGCCCACACATCTATTTATTTTCTCTCGCACGTCGCTGTTTCATCACCGCGCGTTTGATCAAGATGGCTATTGGATCCAAAAAGGAGGTCTTTTTGGCCGCGCGGCGCGATCAGAAACTTTATTCAAAAAATATAATTTTGAAAAACGTCTTGAAAAAGAGCGTCACAGAATTGCCATAGACACGGGGTTTAATTGGGGCGCGGGTGGTTAAAATCTTAGCTAAATGATAGGATCGCGAAAGTGAATTTTCACTGCACCCGCCTATGTTCGCTGTGAATGAATAAAATGAGCGTTGAAGATGAAAACAAATAAGGTGACAAAAGCGATCTTCCCTGTCGCGGGTTTGGGTACCCGGTTTCTACCGGCGACAAAGTCTATTCCAAAGGAGATCCTTTCTTTGGTTGATCGCCCCTTGATTCAATATGCCATCGATGAGGCCCGCGAGGCAGGAATCGAGGAGTTTATTTTCGTGACGTCACGCGGAAAAGGGGCGTTGGAAGATTATTTTGACGGCTCGCCCATGCTCGAAGCTTCTTTGAAGGAAAAGGGCAAAGATGAGCTGCTAGGTATTCTCAATAATGTCACCATGGATAGTGGTGAAATCGTTTATGTGCGCCAACGGGTGCCGCGCGGATTGGGGCATGCGGTATTTTGTGCCGCGAAATTGATTGGGGATGAGCCCTTTGCAGTCATCCTACCAGACGATGTGATTGCTGGAGAGCAGGGCTGTTTGAAACAAATGGTCGAGGCTCATGCCGTTACGGGTGGCAATATGGTTGCATTGATGGAAGTGGCAGATGATCGCGTTAGCGACTATGGCTTGGTCGATGTAAAAGAAGATATGGGCCGATTGGTGTCCGTCAAAGATATGGTTGAAAAACCGAAAATGGAAGATGCTCCAAGTAATCTAGCGGTAATTGGGCGTTATATTCTGACCCCTCAGGTTCTAAAGAATTTAGGGAAGACCAAAGCAGGCGCGGGGAACGAAATTCAGCTAACCGACGCTATTGCAAGTGAGATCAAACATTCCGACAATGTCTATGGTCTGCGCTTCGATGGAGAGCGTTATGATTGCGGATCAAAAATCGGATTCTTGCAGGCAACTGTTGCCTTTGGATTAGCGCGTGAAGAATTGCGCGATGATTTTATGGATTATCTGCTAGAGCTTGTAGAGACTCGCAAAGCCGCGCAATAGCTCACTTTTCTTTGGTTTCATGAGTGGATAGGGTGGAAGCATGCGCCTAGTCCTTGATGTCACGCGGTCAATCGCCAGGTTAACACGACCGTTTGACAGCGGCGTCGGTCGCGTCGAACGCGCGATCCTAGACTATCTGATCACCGAGAATATCGAAGCGAGCTACTTGGGAAAAATTGGCAAAGTCCAATTCATGTTTGACACGCGCGGCATGAAGGCTTTGCTAGCACGGCAAGCGGAAGGGAACTGGGGTGATCCACGCGGAATAGATCGTTTCCGCCGCAAACTCTCAGTGGCGGATCGATCCCTTCGTAGTCTGCTGGGCGAGCTTAAAATTGCAAAGAATGCAAAGGTGTATCGGGCTTTACCAAATGCTCCCTTTCGGTACCTGAGTTTTGCGCACAGCAATATGGATCCCAACCACCTGCAACGGATCAGTCGAGCGGGCGGAAAAATCGAAGCCTTTATCCATGACACTATCCCAAGTGACTTTCCCCAATATTCAGAAGCTCATGCGCAAGAGAGCTACAAAGGCATGATTTCTTCTTTGTCAGAGACAGCCACACTTATTTGGGTAAATTCCAAATACACAAAATCTCGACTAAAGCTTCATCTGAAGGATGCACCAATCCGCGTTCAAAGATTGGGTGTTGATATTCATAATCCCTCTCGTCGGGAATTTGACGGGTTAACAACGCCCTATCTTTTATGTGTGGGCACAATTGAACCGCGCAAAAACCTGTCGCTGTTGCTCAATATTTGGGAGGAAATGGATGGGGCAGAACGCCGCCGACCAGATCTTGTATTTGTGGGTAGGCGCGGTTGGGAAAGCGAGACATTTTATCAAAGGTTCAATAAGTCGGTCATCCAGAACCAATCGATACATTATTTCGATGATGTCACGGATGAGGATCTATCAAACCTATATGCGCATGCTCATGGCGTGTTGTTTCCCAGTTTCGAAGAAGGATTTGGATTACCCGCAGCAGAAGCTTTGAAGCTGGGAATTCCCGTGATTGCCAGCGACATTCCTGTCTTTCGAGAGCTTTATGAAAAGCATGCCACGCTTATCCCAACTAGCGATAAAGAGGCCTGGAAAAATGAAATTCAGGCCGTTGCAGCAGTGGATCGGTACCGCAATCGGCCAAGGCCAACGCCGTCTTGGAAACAATTTGCAAAAAGGATAGTGTCAGCCTAGGAAAATGGGAAAGCTAAGTGAGCCTATTTGAACGTTATAAATTGCGCCTTGAACGCAAGGACCGTCGCTACCGCGCGCTTCACCGCGGGCGTTTGGATTTGC
>CAZRFT010000136.1:0-13718 GCA_964599255.1 uncultured Neptunicoccus sp.
GATGCGGTGACGCCTGAACAACTCAGCGCTCTTAACGCGCAGTTCCATGATTGGGTCAAGGAATCCCGCCAGCATGCAGATGACTACGGCGAAACCCTCGACGGGCGGGCCCGCTTTGATCTGCAACCTGGGCATTCCGCAGAAACACCAGGGCTGCGCCGTGTGCAAAGTCCAGAAGAGGTATCGAGCGTCTATCTCGATGCGATGCGCAATGCCCGCACGGTTGATATCTGCGCGGAACTCATTGGCCCCTCGATCAAGTTTCATCATGGCAAGGTGAATTCCAAACTGCCGGGGGCGATGACAGAGGTGAAATGGCATCAGGATTTCCTGTTCCAGCCGCTTACAAATGATGACCTGATCACCTGTTTGTTGTTCCTTGATGACGTGACGCTCGAAAATGGCCCGCTAGAGGTCGTGCCGGGCAGTCACAAGGGCCCCCTATACCCCCATTGGCATGACGGCGTGTTCACCGGTGCCGTCTCTGATGAAGTTAAAGAGCAACATTGCCAGAATCCTGTCAAATGCACAGGAAAAGCAGGCTCCGTCTGCCTGATGCATTCCAGCCTGCTGCACGGCTCCGCCGCCAACCTCTCTGACGGTCCCCGCACGCTTTATATCACCACCTACTACGCGGAGGACGCGATCGAGTTGTCGCCCAATGCCCTGCCCAGCAAATTCACGCATGAGCTTGTCCGCGGTGAGGTATCAGGCCGCGTGCGTTGCTCAGCTTACGAAATGCAGATCCCTGAAGTACCTAAAGGTACCTCTTTCTTCGCCCAGCAGGAACAAAGTTAATTTCGGGATTATCATTTGATTTCAATTACTTAACCCTATGTCCTAGCTAGGACAGGGGGGCATTTTCTAAAAAATCAGCAAAATCAAGGACTTAACCCTCTGTCCAACCTTGGACGCTTACACCCCTGCTGGATTATCCACATCATGACCCAAATCCTTCAGGTCCTGATACCGATCCCCAATCCGATGATGCGGCCGCCCAGACGTCGCCGCCCCCAGCGCGATCACCAGCTCATCATCCCGTGGCGCATCCGGGATCGCAAAATTAATCGTCAAATAATGCGACCGCCGTCCGGCATCATTTTTATCCATCAAAGGAATTTGGATCGACGTATTCGCACCGCCCCTAATATTTGTGAAGGCCAGATAAGATTTCGCCCCGACAGCTTCGCGAAAGAAATTCCCAAAGCGCAACGTATGGATCAACCCGCTGGCATGCTCAATCTCACCGTTCAGCCCCACAATCGCGGCCTTACCAAAGGCCTCAATCGCTTCGCCACCGCCAGCCATCGTACAAATTCGATCGGTCATCATGTCACCCAGCACCGGGCCGTAAGCTTGAATTTCTGGCTTCAAATCCTCCACATAGCGCCCCGCCCATGGGTTGGTGACCACGGCTGCCACGGCCATCATGCGCCAGCTTGGATCGACAGGTTTGAACCCTTCGACCAGCACTTCCTCTTCAAAGCTCACGATTTTACGAATCTCGGGTGTCATTCTAGCCTCCAATTTGGGGAGAACTTGACGCAAAATGCCCTCACGTTCTAGGCTAAAGAGCAACAGGAGGTGTTTTATGATCCGTTTTCTTCTTCCATTACTCATTGCCGCCACGCCAAGCATGGCTCAGATGACCGACGCCGCATCCGTCAAACCCATATTGACTGCTACCAAAGCCAACTGGGTTGCTGTGCGGAAATGGGACGGGCAGGATTTGATCTACTTTACCCATCTAGAGACTTGGCGCTGCGCGTTGGATGGCGTGGTTTATGGATTAAATGGCGAGAGCCCAGAAACTGAATGGGAACTTGCCCCTTGTGATGAAAACAATCCCAACGCCCTGCCCGCGGATTATCTTCCTTATATCGGGGTTGACCTAGATTCTGTTCAATCGATCACAGTTGATATTCTTTATGATGACGGCAGCACCGACACGGCCACATACGACCGTGCCAGCATAGAAATTCAGTAGACCTACCTAATTAGCATTTTTTGTTACATCATACGCCTAGCAAACTGCCAAAGTATAAAATGTCAGAACGTGTTTTTATTTTGGGATTGGGTTGCCAAAAATGTGGAACGAGTTGGCTTCACAGCTATCTTCGACAAGCACCAAATTTCGATGGCGGATTTCGGAAGGAGTATCATATTTGGGATGCGATTGGCACACAGGGACAACGCCATCTGTATCTCAGTTGGTTCAAAGGATTTCTTGGCAGCCGGCCTGATATCAGGCGTTTTAGAATGCAGCGTACGCCAAGCTATTATTTCGATTTTTTTTCGAGTTTGCTCAATGAGAAAAAAACTATCACGGCCGATATCACGCCATCTTATAGCGATTTAAGTATTGAAAGATTAGTGTTTCTACGAGACGGATTTGCTAAAAAATCAATGGTGGTAAAACCAATTATTTTACTAAGAAATCCAATAGATCGAATTAAGAGCGCCGTTCGATTTAACATGAATAGTGGAAAACAAAATGTTGGCTTCGACACTTACGAAACAGATTTTTCAACGGCGTTAAGTCAATATTACACCTCTCGACATTGTATACTCAGAACAAGATACGATCTGATTATTTCACGCGCTGTCGAGGTTTTTGGCGCAAAGGATATATATGTTGGCATCTACGAAAACATGTTTGAAAGGGCAAACATTGAGGCTCTTTCTAGCTTTATTGGCATAGAGCCCAATTTTGAATTCAGCAACGTCGTTGTCAATAAAACAAAGGGTTCAATTGATTGTGATCCAGAATTAGAATCCAGAATTCGACGAGCCTACGCAGAAGTTTATGATTACTGTTACGATAGGCTCCCTCAAACCAGGCAGCTATGGACCTAAACTGCTACGAGAGGCAGTCGTAGTTGCGCTAATTCAACCTATGGCACGGCATTTGTTTCAATGCACAATTCACAAGCGTCTGGGTTGTGACCAATCTCAACCCAAAACTCTTGGCCCTGGCCCCTGTTAGAAGTCAAGGCCACTATTCGATTTTAGATCAGAGCATAACCCATCAATACCAACCCAAGGGCTCCAACGGACCAAACGATTGATCGCAGCCAAGGAACCGCCATCAAATAGAGCGGCAGGTAGAAAGCGCGTGCAAGAACGTAAAGCTTCGCACCAAGAAGCGCTGTAGCTATATCAACAGAGTTCATTGTCATTGCTGCCACGCCAAAGGCCAGAAAGATTGGTAGCGTATCCATAAAGTTGTGATGCGCCCGTTTTGCACGGCCATGAAGTCCAGATGCATCTGGTTCATTATCGCGAGAGCCTGCGTAAGCGGGCACGCCAATTTTGGGGATCAAGAATAATGAAGGTAAGAAAAGCCCAATTGTGTAGACAAGCAATCCTGCAAAAATCCAAGTAAGCATATTAGCCTCCTATTTATGTGGATGGTCTAACTTTATGTAAGCAATGCTTATCTGCAAGTTATAATCGAGCCATGCGACAATGCGGCGCAATTTTAGGTTCATTCACTCTCTTTTAGGCTTTCAAGCTCTAACCATTCCTCTTCGGCCTCGTTTAGCCATTTTTGTCGCTCCAAGAGCCCCTCTGATGCTTTTTGAAACTTAGCTGGTTCACGCGCAAAAAGTTCTGGATCTGCAAGGAATTCTTCTAGCTTTGCAATTTCTGCCTCCAGACGTTCCATTTCTGCTGGCAGTACTTCCAACCGATGTTTCTGAGTGAAATTTAGGCCCGATGATTTTGTTTCGCTTTGCGTTTTAATTTGTTGTTTTTTAATGTTTTTCTTTTCGGTCTTAGCTGAATTTAATGCGGAAGGCAGGGGCTTGATATCTGAATATCCTCCCGCATAGGCTGTCACAACGCCCCCGCCCTCGAAAGCCAGTGTTGTCGTTGCAACACGGTCAATGAAATCCCGATCGTGGCTGACGAGTAGAACTGTACCTTCATATTCATCGAGCAATTCTTGAAGCAAATCGAGCGTTTCAATATCCAAATCATTGGTTGGCTCGTCCAAGATTAGGAAATTGCTTTCACGTGCCATGAGCTTTGCCAGCAGAAGGCGCGCCTTCTCGCCCCCTGAAAGCACTGAAACAGGCCCTTTGATCTGCGCTTCGTCAAACAGGAAATCTTTCAAATAGCCCACTACATGCCGTGCCTGACCCCGCACATTGATCTGGTCATTTTTTCCAGAAATACCAAGCTCTTTATCCTCTGTCATTGTGTCCCAAAGCGATTGATTGGGATCCAATTGCGCGCGTGTTTGGTCGAAATATACGGGCACCAAATTTGTACCCAATCGGATTTTTCCGATATCAGGTGCCAACGTGCCTGTTAGTATTTTCAAAAGGGTAGTTTTACCCGCCCCATTTGGCCCAACAAGCGCGATGCGGTCACCACGTGCAATTTTTAAACTCAGCGGTTTTAAAATCTCGCGACCGTCAAATGTTTTGCCAATATCCGTTGCTTCCACTACGAGCTTACCGCTTTTTTGGCTTTCGCCCAGTACCATCGCGGCAGGCCCGCTGCGTTTTATCTGTGCCGCGCGTTCTTCGCGCAAACCGGCAAGCCGCCTGACGCGCCCCTGATTACGCTTTCGCCGCGCCGAAATCCCCTCAACCGCCCAGCGGGCTTCGGCTTTAATTAAACGATTGAGCTTATGTCGCGACTGGTCTTCCTCTTCATAAGTTTTGTCACGCCAATCTTCAAAGCTTTCAAACCCGTGGGGTGAAATTCGCATTTCTCCACGATCAAGCCAAAGGATGCCGCGGGTTAGCTTGCGCAAAAAAGCGCGATCGTGGCTGATGAGGACAAACGGTTGTTGTGATGACAAAAGGGTTTGTTCCAACCACTCAATTGCTTCAATATCTAAATGGTTCGTTGGTTCGTCCAACAGCATTAAATCAGGGGCTTCAGCGAGGATTTTGACCAACGCAGCGCGCCGACGTTCTCCGCCCGAGGCGAGCTTTGCAGCGATATCCAGATCAAGTTTCAATCCCTCGGCGATCATATCAACGCGATATTGATCCTCCGATGGCAAATCAGAAACCGCGAAATCTCTTAAACTCGCAAAGGATGATAAATCCGGATCTTGCTGAAGATACCCCACCATTTTTCCGGGACGCAAAAAACGATTGCCCGCATCAGGCTCAACTAGCCCCGCAATAATTTTCAAAAGGGTCGATTTTCCCGATCCATTTCGCCCGACAAGTGCTAAACGCGCATCAGGCTGAAGTGACATAGAGAGTTCGTCAAATAGCGGATTACCCCCAAAACCCAAGGATACTTCACTGAGTGTTAATATTGGCGGCTGCGCCATATTGAATTGATCCTTTTTTGGGTTGCCACCATGACCCCTTTGGTGTTGCGGGCAGGCTTTTGAGCTACTAAACACCCCCTAATCTAACTCCTATAGGGTATGCAATGTCAGCGTTTTTGAAGGGCAAATCCAAGTCATCAAAATTCATCCTACCCATTCTTTTTGGGTTACTTGCGATTGGCTTAATCGGCTTCGGCACCAATCCACCAAGTGGCGGTCGTGTGGGTTCACTTGGCAAAGTGGGCGATACGGATATTCCAATTAGCACTTACGCACAGAACTTGCGCAATGGATTGTCCAGCATTTCGCAACAATTGGGTCGTCAGGCCACCAGTGAAGAAGCGCAAATCTTTGGTGTGAACGCGAATGCGTTGCAGGCAGCAATTTCAAGCGCTGCGTTAGATAGCGAAACGTCCCGTCTAAACATCGCTGCAAATGATGCGCGCGTTGCAGAAGAGATCGTGAATATTCCAGGTTTGCAGGGACTTGATGGTCAGTTTGATCCTGAAAACTATGAACGCGTCTTGCGCGCAAACGGTTATGATGTTGCTGGTTTTGAAGATCAAATTCGCGCTGGTATTTCACGAAGTATATTAGAAAGCTCTCTTATAGCCGGCCTTGATATACCCCCAAGCTATGCGGACACGATGCTTCAATATGTTCTAGAAGAGCGAGTGATCGAATACACCATTCTTTCCGCTGATCAACTTGCGGAACGCGCAGGCGAGCCAAGCGAAGAAGAGCTTCAGGCTTTCTACGATGAAAACACGGACAATTATCTAAGCGAAGAGACCCGCAAACTTACCTATATTGTCCTTAACCAAGCGGATATTGCTGAAACAATTGAAATTGACGAGGGTGATCTTCAGGCCAATTATGAAGCAGCCAGTGACCGCTTCAATAGACCCGCGGCGCGTATTGTAGATCGCTTAGTGTTCTCTGATGCAGAGGCTGCAAATTCAGCGAAGTCGCGCCTTGATGCCTTAACAATCACTTATGACCAATTGGTCGAAGAGCGTGGCTTGGCCTTAGCGGATGTCGATTTGGGAGAGGTCATAGAAGGGGATTTAGAAGATGCCGTGAATGAGGCGTTGTTCGCCTCTGAAATCTTGGGCGTAATTGGCCCACTTGAAACATCGCTTGGACCCGCCCTCTTCCGCATAAATGCTGTAATCTCGCCCGAGGTGATTTCTTTTGAAAATGCCCGCTCTGATTTGTTGGCCGAAGCGCAGGCCCAAGCAGCGATCCGAGAAATCAATGAAACTTTTGGGACTATTGATGATCTGCTAGCATCAGGTGCTTCATTAGAAGAGGTTGCCAACGAAACTGCGATGACATTGGGCACTTACGATCTGACCGCAACTTCCGAAACGGGGATTGCGGCTTATGCTGAATTTAGGGAGGCTGGAAATCGTGTGACAACGGGAGACTTCCCTGAGTTGTTGGAACTTTCAGATGGTGGGCTATTTGCGCTTCGACTTGATGAAATTCAGGAACCCCAAATCCAAGCCATAGATTCAATCCACGAACGCGTGATCGGCGACTGGAAAGCGGCAAAAGATCAGGAGCTTTTAAGTGCTGAGGCGGATCGGATTGGCGCCGTGGTTAAAACTGGTACGTCTTTTGCCTCGCTTTCACTTAACGCAAATACCATAAATAACTTACAGCGAACGAGCTTCGACACACCCATTCCGTTCACTATGGTCGAAGAATTATTTACCTTGAAAGAAGGTGAAATCGCGCATGCCGCAAACGGTGAGACACGAATTCTGGCTCGGTTGAACAAAATCAATGGGTTCGACGCGACAAGCGAAGATGGTGCCCAGGCGCAGACGCGCGTGAACGCTCAAATCAACGCCCAGATTGCAAATGATATTCTGACGCAATTTATCAATCACGTTATTGCCCGCGATGGGGTTTCGATAAATCAAAACATCGTCGATCAGGTAAATATCAATGTGATGAGCGGTGGACAAACGCGCTAATGCAAATTTCCCCTGATTTTGGTGAATTTTCAAAGCTTTACGAGGCAAAGCAGAACACCGTTTTATCCGCGCGGCTATCGGCGGATTTGGACACTGCTGTCTCGCTATTCCTAAAGCTTACCCAAGATCGCAAAGATGCATTCATGCTTGAAAGTGTGACCGGCGGCGAAATTCGCGGGCGGTATTCGATTATAGGCCTTGCACCTGATCTGATCTGGCAATGTGATGGGAACAGCTCTACGACTAACCGAACCGCGCAATCGCAACCCGATGGCTTTATTGCAGATAAAGAAGCCCCTCTGACGGCTCTTCGTGGCCTTCTTGCCGAAATGAAGATGGATATACCAGAAGGTCTGCCGCCAATGGCGGCAGGGCTATACGGCTATCTGGGCTATGACATGATCCGTTTGGTTGAGCATCTGCCTGACATAAACCCTGATACCATTGGTTTGCCTGACGCGGTTCTATTGCGTCCTTCAATTATTGTCATTGTTGATGGCGTCAAAGATGAAATAACTGTTTGTGCGCCCGTTTGGTTTAGCAAAGATACCGATGCGAAATCGTCATATCAGGCTGCGTGTACACGTCTAGAAAACGCCATTGCTGATCTTGATGCGCATCTTGAGCATGCCGTTACCCCCCCAGATGTGGCGGAAGTGAATGATGGTCGGTCGAATTTCAGCAAACCCGAATATTTCGATATTGTCGAAAAAGCAAAAGAATATATTCGCGCAGGGGATATTTTTCAGGTTGTGCCCTCCCAGCGCTGGACGGTGGAATTTCCTCATCAACCGTTTGCCCTATATCGCGCGTTGCGCCGAACCAACCCGTCGCCCTACATGTTCTATTTTAACCATGGTGACTTTCAGGTTATCGGCGCAAGCCCCGAGATTTTGGTCCGAGTAAAGGACAATGAAGTCACAATCCGACCCATAGCCGGCACGCGCCCACGCGGAAAAAACGAGGCAGAGGATCTTGCCCTAGAGGCGGATTTGCTTGCAGATAAAAAAGAATTGGCAGAACATCTGATGCTTTTGGATTTGGGGCGAAACGATGTGGGCCGAGTAGCGAAAATAGGTACGGTTGATCCGAACGAAAAATTCATCATCGAACGCTACAGCCATGTCATGCACATCGTTTCAAACGTGATCGGCGAGTTAGATGAAAGCCAAGATGCTTTATCGGCCCTCCTTGCAGGTTTACCCGCAGGCACAGTTTCTGGTGCCCCCAAGGTTCGCGCCATGGAAATCATTGATGAGTTGGAAAATGTGAAACGGGGCGTCTACGGCGGCGGTGTCGGTTATTTTTCTGCGCAAGGAGATATGGACATCTGTATCGCCCTTCGAACCGCTGTTACCAAGGATCAGAAGCTTTATATTCAGGCAGGCGGCGGTGTTGTTTTTGACAGTGATCCAGAGGCCGAGTTTCAAGAAACAGTCAATAAATCCAATGCCTTACGGCGTGCAGCGCAAATGGCATCCAGTTTCGAAATAAAAGGTAAAAACTAGCGCTGGAACGCTGTTGCGGCTGAAAGCGTAGCCAAACTTACCGAAGCCCCAGAATTACTATCTTTCCATTCCTTAATCGCATCAACCGTTGTTTGGGAGGTGCTGCCAAGGACAATAACAGCGCCATCACGTTGCGCTGTAAAAGCGGCATTACTCAAATAGCTCTTTATCGTTCCAATATCTTCATCATTTGCGTCAAGAACACGGGCAACGATTGCGGAAGGCATGCCAAGTTCAGTCGCCGCAGCTTTCGTAGAGTTGATACCAATATTATAGCTAAAGAACCCATGACCCGTTTCAGACATGGCCGACAAAAGCGGTAAAAAGCTCGCCCGATCTTTTTGAAGGCGCGCCGTTGGATCATCGATAAGTCCCAACGCCTTGGGCATCCGAGCCAACGTGATGGACGTTAAGTTTTCTACTTCAGCCCCTTTCTCATTTCCATCAATTAAGCGTTTCGTCTCTCGCTCGCTTGTCATGGCGACTACTTCAAAACCGGCAGTGTGATAATCCTCTTGGGCAAGTGTTAGATTTGAACGCGAAGAGCGCAGCGCAAAAGTTATCGGGAAAGGAAGCTGCATTAAATCGGTTTGGCTGACCCCTTGTGATCCAATATCGATTAAAATAATCGCTACCAATGGTTTGCCTTGCGGCGCGAACTCGATGCTGTTTTGTGCGAATGCGCCAATGGGTTGGGGCGTTTCCGCTTCGGGTTCTAACTTTGGCTCTTCTAAATCGGGATCTGAATTTAGCCGCAAACGATTACCTTGATTGCGATCCGTCAAAAGCGAACTTTGGCCGACTTGCAGGCGCGAAATTGTATTCCCACCTTCTGTGCCAAGCGCTGCAAGCTCTGTTGTTTCTTCTTCGCTCGTTGTTGTTTCCTCTACAACAGCATCAGATTGCTCTGTTTCGTCCGCCGCTGTCTGCTCTTCTACATTTGCGGTTTCCGCCTCTTGGGCCACCGCCCCCTCTTCACCGTCCTTCGTTGCATCTTCATCTTGGCTATTTTCGGCTAGCTCTGAAGTTTCTTCGCCGACGGTCTCCGTCTCTTGATTTGCAGTTTCTGTCTGCTCTTCAATTTCTTCTGCTACGGCTTCAGTTATATCATCCCCAGCAAGTTCGTTCTCGTTTTGTTCTGTATTTTTTTCAGATGAAGCAACAATGGTAACCGCCTCCCCTGTCGCGGGTACCAATCGACCTTCGGCGTTTTCTATTGTGATGGGCATACGAATGGAAACTAAAGCCAGCAAAATGGCACATGCAATTAGCCCTAAAATAAAGCCTGCAAGGAGTTTAACAGCGGACATATTGCCTTTCCCTTCTTTCCAATCGCTCTTAACGGCGTTCTGGCCTTGACCATCGGTCAAGGATTTGTGCAATTAGTAACAAGATGCAAACACTTTTGCACCCCTAAATCAATAGGATAGCCCTTAAAATGCTGCTTCTGATCGATAATTATGACAGCTTCACGTATAATCTTGTTCATTATTTGGGCGAGTTAGGTGCAGACACAAAAGTCATCCGTAATGACGAATTGAATGTTCAAGAGGCGATGGCCCTAAATCCGGCAATGATCATGCTATCCCCAGGCCCCTGTGACCCCGCCCAAGCTGGTATTTGTTTGGCGCTTACAGAAGCAGCTGCAGAAACCAAAACACCCCTCATTGGGGTTTGTTTGGGCCATCAAACGATCGGCGAAGTATTCGGAGGCAAGGTCATTCGATGCCACGAAATTGTGCATGGCAAAATGGGTACAATGCATCACACTGGCAAAGGTCTTTTCAAGGACCTTCCCTCGCCTTTTGAGGCCACACGCTATCATTCATTGATTGTCGAACGCGAAAGCCTTCCCGATTGTCTTGAAATCACAGCAGAGCTAGAGGATGGGACCATCATGGGGCTCCAACACAAAGAATTGCCCATTCATGGCGTTCAATTCCATCCAGAAAGCATTGCTTCTGAGCACGGACATAAAATGCTTCAAAACTTCCTAGTTCTTTCAAAGGTGCCAGCATGAGCGATGCATTAAAGGAATTCATTGCCACGGCAGCTGACGCGCCGCTAACCCGTCCAGAGGCCGAAGCAGCTTTTGGTATAATAATGAATGGCGAAGCAACACCGTCCCAAATTGGCGGGCTTCTTATGGCATTGCGCACGCGCGGCGAGACGATAGACGAATTTGCCGCGGCAGCGGCCGTCATGCGGGACAAATGCAACAAGGTCAAAGCCCCCAAAGGCGCTATTGATATCGTTGGAACCGGGGGTGATGGAAAAAAGACCCTTAATATTTCTACAGCAACTGCACTTGTTACGGCTGGCGCTGGCGTCACCGTGGCAAAGCATGGCAACCGCAACCTATCATCCAAATCGGGCGCGGCGGATGCGCTTGAGATGTCAGGCGTAAAGGTCATGGTTGATGCCAGTGTCGCAGAAAAGGCGATCAACGAGGTTGGCATTGGCTTTATGATGGCGCCAATGCATCACCCTGCGGTCAAACATGTGATGCCAACGCGTATGGAGCTGGGGACGCGAACAATTTTTAATATCCTTGGCCCATTAACAAACCCGGCAGGTGCCAAGCGGCAACTAACAGGCGCATTTTCCAAAGAGATGATCCTACCCATGGCGCAAACTTTGGGGGAATTGGGTTCCGAAAAAGCATGGCTTGTTCATGGCTCTGACGGCACAGACGAAATAACCATTACTGGCGTGACAGAGGCGATCTGGCTTGAAAATGGAGAAACACAAGCCTTTGAAATTCACCCTGAACAAGCGGGCCTTCCCGTTCATCCATTTGAAAAAATTGTGGGTGGGACGCCAGAGTATAACGCCAAAGCCATGGGCGCCCTGTTGGGCGGCAAGATAGGCGCGTACCGAGATGCAGTACTGCTTAATACAGCAGCCGCGCTTGTTATCGCTGACAAAGCCGCGAATTTGACCGAAGGTGCAGAAATGGCTGCCGAAAGTATCGATAGCGGCAAAGCGCAAGAAAAACTTACTAAATTGGCAGAAGTGACAAGTGCCGCGGGCTAATGGCTGATATTCTAGAAAAAATCAAAACCTATAAGCTAGAAGAGGTTGCGCAACAAAAGGCGGAACTAACCCTAGCAGAGGTTGAGGCGCTTGCAAAAGATGCAGATCCAGTCCGTGGCTTTGCTTCAAAGCTAATTCACGCTTCTAAAACCGGATACGGCCTAATCGCAGAGATCAAAAAGGCCTCTCCATCAAAGGGACTGATCCGGCCAGATTTCAACCCGCCTGCTTTAGCAAAAGCCTATGAAGAAGGGGGCGCAACCTGCCTATCCGTATTAACGGATTCACCGAGCTTTCAAGGTGCGCCCGAATTTCTGAGCCAAGCCCGTGATGCCTGCACCCTGCCCGCGCTTCGCAAGGATTTCATGTATGATCCCTATCAGGTCGCGCAAGCACGCGCCTGGGGTGCTGACTGCATCTTACTAATCATGGCGTCCCTAGAAGATGGGCAAGCGGCAGAGCTTGAGGCTGTCGCATTTGATTGGGGCATGGATGTGTTGTTAGAGGTGCATGACGGCGAGGAGTTGGATCGCGCCTTAAAACTCATATCTCCCTTACTCGGCATCAACAACCGAAACCTCAAAACCTTTGAAGTGACTTTAGAGACGACGCGAAAATTATCTAAAAACGTCCCACCTGATCGACATCTGATCACCGAAAGTGGAATTTTCACGCAGGAAGATATGGCCGATATGGCTAGCTGCGGGGCGCGTTCCTTCCTTATTGGCGAGTGCTTGATGCGCCAAGACGATGTGGCAGGTGCCACAGCCGAACTTCTTGCCAACCCTGTGATCGCTGCATGAGCAAACTGACTCATTTCGATGAAAGCGGTCAGGCGCATATGGTGGATATTTCTGACAAAGATATCACCGAGCGAACCGCCATCGCGGTTGGACGGGTCGAAATGCTGCCAGAAACGCTTAAGCTAATCGAAAAGGGTACTGCGAAAAAAGGTGATGTGCTCGGCACGGCGCGCCTCGCTGGCATTATGGCGGCGAAAAAAACCGCTGATCTAATCCCCCTTTGTCACCCCCTTCCAATCTCTAAAGTGACAATAGAGATGACGCCAAAGGATAACGGCATCGATATCGAAGCAACCGTCAAAACCACGGGTAAGACAGGCGTGGAGATGGAAGCCTTAACTGCGGTACAGGTCACCGCGCTTACAATCTATGACATGGTTAAAGCCGCCGATAAAACAATGCGAATTACCGATACATATCTTCGCCTCAAAGAGGGCGGCAAATCTGGACGCATCGAAAACCCATGATTTCCGTTGCAGAGGCTTATGAGAAGCTTTTTGCTCTCGTTGATCCATTGGATACAAAAGAAGAGATTACACTTGAGCAAGCAGCTGGGCGCGTACTTCGTAAGTCAATAACTGCCCAGCGTGACCAGCCTCCCTTCCCTGCCTCCGCGATGGATGGCTATGCGATTTTAGAAACCGACGCCGTTCCCCAAAAAACGCTGGAGGTAATCGGAGAGTCCACAGCTGGAAAGCGCTTTACTGGCAGCGTTTCAGCAGGTCAGGCGGTACGTATTTTCACAGGAGGCGTTGTTCCTGAAGGCGCATCGAAGATCCTTATCCAAGAGGATTGCACCCGCAGAGATGATACAATCACCATAAGCGAAAAGGTCGATGTTGCCGCCTATATCCGCCCCGCTGGGGGCGATTTTAAAGCAGGCTTTGAATTGGCGGCACCCATCCTTCTTAGCCCAGAGCGCATTGCCCTAGCGGCTGCGATGAACGCGCCTAAACTTACTGTTACTAAGCGTCCCCGTGTTGCGCTCATCGCAACGGGTGATGAGTTGGTTTACCCGGGCGAGACGCCAAACGAAGATCAAATAATCACATCCAATAATTACGGTCTGAAAGCGTTGATTGAAGCG
>CAZRFT010000137.1:0-6494 GCA_964599255.1 uncultured Neptunicoccus sp.
GCGCATAAACCAGAGCCTACCGAGTGTTTGTTAAGCAATCCTCCCAAAGCCCTTCGCGATTACTTAGGTTAAAAAAAGGCGCCTCAAAGGGCGCCTTTTTAAATTCTATTGCACGCGTCTTATTCGTCGCGATGCTTGATACCGTACCAAAGCTTTTTGTTAGTAAGGTATAGCAAGAAAGCAAAGATCGACAGGAAGGCCACAGACATAAAGCCAAGTCGCTTACGCTGCATCATCTTTGGCTCCGCTGCCCACATTAGGAAGGCAGAGACATCTTCTGCCATGTGCTTCACGTCATTCGCAGCGCCATCAGCAAATTCAACCTGCTCATCGCTAAGTGGCGGTGCCATAGCAATATTTCCGAAGGCTTTGTTTTCATAAAAAAGCGTGCCTGCTTCTTCGATTTCTTTGCCAGTATAACTTGTTAGAAGCGACGCGATGTAGTCAGCCCCACCTTTGCGCGCTTTGGCCATAAGGGAAAGATCAGGCGCGTTAGGATCGTTAGATACTGGGAACTTATCATTCGCACCAGCGGTGCGAAGGTCATCAAGCTCTGCATCGAATACTTCAAAGTTAGAGGCAAAGCCTTTGACTTCGTCATTGCTAAAGCCTGGTCCGCCTTCATCGTGAAGGTTACGGAAAGCAACAAGGCTTAGGCCGTGGCAAGATGCGCAAACTTCTTGATAGATTTGCGCCCCACGCTGAAGCTGTTTTGCGTCATAGGTGCCAAAGATACCTTCAAAGGAGAAGTCGAAATCTTTGATCTCGCCTTTGCCACCTGCACCAAATGCAGTTGTCCCAAGAACCAGCACAACAGCTGCAAGAGATTTTTTGATCAGTGATAGTTTCATCTCAATTACCCCTTATTCCGCAGGTGTTGCTTTGGGTGGATGTTTGGCATCAAAATCCGCCTCGATGGTTTCTGGAACTGGTTTCGTTTTCTCAATCATGCCCAAAAGTGGCAGGATCACCAAGAAATAGCCGAACCAGTAAATCGTACCCAGAAGTGAGATCAACGGCACCAAACCTTCAGCAGGTTGCCCACCGGCCCACATCAACACGAAAAAGTCGACAACAAGTAGCCAGAAGAACAATTTGAATGTCGGGCGATAACGACCCGAGCGTACTGGCGAGCTATCAAGCCAAGGCGCCAAAGCCATCACAAGGATCGCACCGAACATCGCCAACACGCCCAAGAATTTCGCATCCAAGAACCAGATGTCAAAAGTGATCGCGCGTAGGATCGCGTAGAATGGAAGGAAGTACCATTCAGGAACAATATGCGCAGGCGTCACCAACGGGTTCGCCTCGATATAGTTGTCTGGGTGACCCAACATATTAGGTGCCCAACCAACAAGCGCCATGAAACCGACCAAGATCACGACCAAGGCAAAAAGATCCTTGATCACGTAATATGGCCAGAATGGGATTGTATCTTTCTTTGCTTCCGCCTTGGATCCACGGCGAACTTCAACACCTGTTGGGTTGTTGTTGCCAGTTGTGTGGAACGCCCAAATGTGAACCGCCACAAGGCCAGCAATCACAAAAGGAAGTAGATAGTGTAGCGAGAAGAAACGGTTTAGCGTTGCGTTATCAACCGCCGGTCCGCCCAAAAGCCAATCTTGGATGATCGGGCCAATACCTGGGATCGCACCAAATAGACCTGTGATAACCGTTGCACCCCAGAACGACATTTGCCCCCAAGGAAGAACGTAGCCCATAAACGCTGTTGCCATCATCAACACATAGATCAACATACCTATGATCCATGTGATCTCGCGCGGTGCTTTATAAGAACCGTAATATAGGCCACGGAAGATGTGCATATAGACTGCAATAAAGAACAGCGATGCCCCGTTCATATGCATATAGCGCAGACCCCAACCACCGTTTACGTCACGCATGATGTGTTCAACAGAGTTGAACGCCATATCCACATGCGGTGTGTAATGCATCACAAGAACGATGCCGGTGATGATTTGAAGTGCCAGACAGAATGTCAAAACAATGCCCCAAATCCACATCCAGTTAAGGTTCTTGGGTGTTGGGATCATCAATGTATCATACATCAAACCTACGATTGGTAGGCGCGAGTGAAGCCACTTTTCCGCGTTTGAATTCGGTTTGTAGCTATCGTGTGGAATACCAGCCATGATTGCCCCCTTACCCGAGTTTAATTGTTGAAGCGTCTACGAAAACCGCTTGTGGAACATGCAAGTTTTCAGGTGCCGGACCCTGACGGATACGGCCAGACGTGTCGTAGTGTGAACCGTGACATGGGCAGAACCAGCCACCGAAATTACCAGCGCCGTCACCCAAAGGCACGCAGCCCAAATGGGTACAGACGCCCATCATGACTAGCCATTCACCTTCAACAGCGCCCTCGGGCAAATTGCCCTCGGCATCAACAGGCGTTGGGATCACGCGGTTTTCGTCAGCGGCATCTGTGCCCTCGGCGTTGAAGTTGCGGCTTTCCTGATCAGGAAGCTCTGCAATTTCAGTTGCGCGTGCTTCCGCGATTTCTGTCTCGGAACGACGACGGATGAAAACGGGCTTGCCGCGCCATTTAACCGTCAACTGCGTTCCTACCTCGATATCGCCCACAGGAACTTCGATCGAAGCCAGTGCTTGAACATCAGCAGATGCATTCATTTGATTGATTAGAGGCCAAGTAGCCGCGCCAGCCGTAATCGCGCCGGTCGCAGCAGTGGCAACATACAGAAAATCGCGTCGATTGCCTGCGTCTTTTGCTTGTGCAGCCACGGGATACACTCCTTTGCATTGAATTCCGAAACCAGCGTTCCAGAATTTTCGAATCCCCAGTTAGAGCCGAAGCCCTTTTCTCACGCGCGGTTTACCTTGCGTATCGCGGCTTCACAAGCGCACATTTGGACGCAGGCAGGGAATTTTGTGGTGGCCAGATTTTATTAAGATTAGCAGGCTTTTTCCCGCCTTTGAATTGCGCAAACCCCGGCAATTATGGATAAGGGCACATGACACTTCGCCTTGCCGCATATCAGCCCGATATTGCCCCCAATTTAGGGGCGATGATCCGGCTTTCGGCTTGTATGAATGTGCCCTTGGATGTGATCGAACCCTGTGGTTTTCCGTTATCCATCAAGTCACTCAAACGCGCGGCGATGGATTATGCCGATATTGCGGATATCACCAAACATGTTTCTTGGGATGCATTCTGTGAAAGCCATGCAACGGGGCGCAAAGTATTGATGACAACGCGCGCAGAAAAAACACTGTGGGACTTCACATTCCAACCGGGTGACATCATATTAATGGGTCGGGAAAGTGCCGGCGTACCAGAAGAGGTTCATGCAGCCGTTGATGCACGGGTGAAGCTGCCTATGCATGGACAAGCGCGAAGCTTAAACGTCGCGATGAGTGCCGCCATGGCTGTGTCAGAGGCTTGCCGCCAGCTTCGCAGCTAGTGCAAATCGCAAGCCGCCATCACCGCCATGTTCAAAATATCATTGGCAGAGGCGTTAACTGATACCAACTGAATTGGTTTTTCAACGCCCGTTAGGATCGGCCCGATCATTGTGGCACCTGCCATTTCCTGCATCAATTTTGTCGAGATAGAAGAGGAATGGCGCGCCGGCATCACAAGAACATTTGCGGGCGCAGAAAGCCGTGCGAATGGATAATATTTCTGCATCACATCCATGTTCATTGCGACGTCCACAGTCATCTCGCCTTCATATTCGAAATCAACATTGCGCGCATCCAAGGCTTCTGTGGCCAAAGACTGTTTTTCCGCTCGCTCAGAAACGGGATACCCGAAATTAGAGAAGCTACAGAAAGCAACGCGCGGCTCCATGCCCATCTTACGTGCGACACCTGCGGCGCGTTCAGCGATATCCGCAAGATCTTCAACCTCAGGCCATTCATGCACCAAGCTGTCTGCAATCAAAACCATGCGCCCTTTGTGCAAAATCGCATTCACACCAATCGCCCCATCACCGGGACGGGCATCAAAGACATGGTTGATTTGATTAAGGCATTGGGCAGATTTACGCGTGGCCCCTGTGACCATGCCATCGGCATGGCCGTGTGCAACCATCAATGCCGAAAACACATGACGGTCACGGGCGGCTAAGCGGCGGACATCTTTTTGATCATAGCCCTTTCGCTGAATACGGCTGTAAAGATAGTCCGAATAGCTATCCAAGTGATCGGTTGTAGCCGCATTTATGACGGTAATTTCATCATAAGCATCGGCCAGACCAACCTCTGCAAGGCGTGCTTTCACCTTCTCTTCACGATCCACAACGATCGCTTCGCCTAATCCAGATCGGGCATAGGCAACGGCCGCACGCAACACCCGTGGATCGTTGCCTTCGGCAAAGACAATGCGTGCTTGAACAGAACGGGCGCGCGCAAACATACCTTGGAGGAATTGCGCCGACGGATCGAGGCGTGACTTCAAATCCAGCTCGTATTTATCCATATCCACAATGGGGCGACGTGCAGCACCGGTATCCATACCTGCCTTGGCAACCGCGGGTGGAATGACATGGATCAAACGTGGATCAAACGGCGTGGGGATAATATAGTCGGGTCCAAATTGTAACTTGGCACCATAAGCAACGCCCACCTCATCTGGTACATCTTCTTGGGCGAGTTTCGCTAGCGCCTCTGCACAAGCGATCTTCATCTCGTCATTGATTTGACGGGCATGAATGTCCAGCGCTCCGCGGAAAAGATACGGGAAACACAACACATTGTTGATCTGGTTTGGATAATCCGAACGCCCCGTTGCAACGATCGCGTCTGGACGAACAGCTTTGGCATCTTCGGGCGTGATTTCTGGATCTGGATTTGCCATCGCAAAAATAACGGGGTTTGGCGCCATGGATTTCACCATATCTTGGCTGACCGCATCTTTGGCGGACACGCCAAGGAATACATCAGCGCCATCCATCGCCTCTTCCAATGTGCGTTTGTCAGTTTTTACGGCGTGGGCTGATTTCCATTGGTTCATGCCCTCTTTCCGACCCTGATAAACAACGCCTTTGGTATCACAGATGATGCAATTGTCGTGCTTGGCGCCCATGCGTTTAATCAATTCAACGCAGGCGATCCCCGCCGCACCTGCACCATTTAAGACAACTTTGACGTCTTCGATTTTCTTGCCTGAGATTTCTAAGGCGTTAAGCAATCCAGCCGCGCAAATCACAGCCGTGCCGTGTTGATCATCGTGGAAAACGGGAATGTCCATCAGCTCTTTGAGCTGTTGTTCAATGATAAAACATTCAGGCGCTTTGATATCTTCAAGGTTGATCCCGCCAAAGCTGGGGCCCATGAGCTTCACCGCGTTGATAAATTCATCTGCATCCTCTGTTTCCAGCTCTAGATCGATCGAGTTTACATCCGCGAAACGTTTAAAAAGGACGGATTTCGCTTCCATCACGGGCTTGGACGCTAAGGCGCCAAGATTACCCAGACCCAAAATCGCGGTTCCGTTGGAGATCACGGCGACCATGTTGCCTTTGGATGTATAGTCATAGGCGCTGCTTGGGTTCGCTGCGATTTCTTCAACAGGGATGGCGACACCTGGGGAATACGCAAGCGAAAGGTCACGTTGGGTCGACATTGCTGTTGTGGGCACCACCTCTAGCTTACCCGGACTGGGTTCTAGGTGGTAATTCAACGCTTCTTCTTTGGTGACTTTCGTATTTTCAGTTGTGTTTTCGCTCATCTGTCAAAATATAGTTTAATATTAAACTATTCCCGTTTCCATGTCCCAAAATGTATAGGCGATGCCCCATAGGTTCACAATGCAGATTTGGGTTTTCCTCTGCGCAATGCTCGCCTAGTCTAGCGCGAGGGCATTTTAAAACAGGGTTTGGAATTGACCGCAAAATCCACCGTCACACCCATGATGGCACAGTTTTTGGAGATCAAAGAGGATTATCCAAATGCGCTTCTGTTCTATCGTATGGGGGATTTTTATGAACTTTTCTTTGACGATGCGCTCGTAGCCGCCGAGGCACTGGATATTGCCTTAACCAAACGCGGTAAACATCTGGGCGAAGATATTCCGATGTGCGGCGTGCCCGTTCATTCGGCGGAAAATTATCTGCATACGCTGATTGCCAAGGGGTTTCGCGTTGCGGTTTGTGAACAACTTGAAAGCCCAGAAGAGGCAAAGAAACGCGGCTCAAAATCTGTCGTAAAGCGCGGCGTAGTGCGATTGGTAACCCCTGGTACAATCACGGAAGAGAACCTGCTTTCTGCCCGCGATCACAACTACCTTGCCGCTTACTACGACATTCGGGGCGAAGCAGCACTCGCTTGGCTGGATATGTCCACGGGCGATCTATCGGTTCAAATAACTCCGCAGGTTAGTTTGCTGCCAAGCTTAGCGCGCTTGAATCCGTCGGAGTTATTGATCGCTGAAGCGGCATATAATGACGTACAAGCTCTCGTTGAAACTTGGCCTGTCAGTTTGACACCTTTAGGCGCCTCCAGTTTTGACA
>CAZRFT010000138.1:0-6189 GCA_964599255.1 uncultured Neptunicoccus sp.
CAGCACCTTCATTATCAAGACGGGCACGCAAATACTCTTCGCGCCCCTCTTTCTTGTTCTTAGCAAAAGCAGCGGGCAGCATGTAACCTTTCAAATCTTTCCATGCAGAACCTGAAAGAACACCCATTGCAGGGGACGCAAAGACAAGCGTGCAAACAAAGGCGGCAACCGGATTTCCAGGAAGCCCAAAAACAGGCACACCGTTCCAAAGTGCCAGCGCAATGGGGCGCCCTGGTTTGATAGCAACCCGCCAAGATTGCATATTCCCTTCTCTGTTTAGTAGTTTTGAAATGTGATCTTCATCGCCGCTTGACGCACCACCCGTAGTCAAAATTACGTCAGTTGTATTTGCGGCTTGGGTCAGCGCATCCCGAACCGCTGCCACATCATCTGGAATGATCCCGATATCAACCGGCTCATAGCCCATTTGGCGCAGCAACCCCAAAAGCATTGGCCGATTTGCATCTGGTATTGTTGCTTCTGCTTTATCAGCCTCCAACTCATCGCCCGTAGAAAGAACCGCGACACGTAAGCGTTGGTAAACTTGCGCTTCGGTAATACCAGCGGACGCCAAGACGCCCAGGCGGTCGGCCCGTAATTTTGTGCCGGTGGTCAGAATAACGGCACCCACTTTGATGTCTTCGCCTTCTTCGCGTGTATTCGCCCCTTTTTTCAGCCCAGAACGGAAGTGAATATACCCGTCTTCAACATTTACATCTTCTTGCAATACGATCGTGTCGACACCTTGCGGAACCTTTGCACCTGTGAGGATCCGCAACGCGTGACCGGAACGCACGGAGCCACCAAAAGCATGTCCAGCCGCCGCTTGGCCCACTTCCATGGGAAGGGTGATTTCCTCACCCGCTGGTAGATCATCAAAAGCAAATCCGTAGCCATCAACCGCAGCATTAGAAAAAGGTGGATGGCTTTGATGAGCGACTACGTCTTCGGCAAGAATGCGTCCCAGCGCTTCTTGGATAGGGATCGTTTCAACCCCAACCACAGGATGCAGGTTTGATCGAAGTTTTTCCAAAGCATCTTGAACAGGAATCCAATCCACACCGCGCGGCATCGCGAAACAATCATCCCGAAGTGGCGGCGCCTTGCCCATCTAGAGCTCCAAATGATTTGCGATAAAATCAGCGATGGCCTTGGTATCTTCAAGAGGCAATTGGGGTTGTCGAATATTGTCGACGGTTGCATCGACGGCCAATGCCAATACCCGATCATCAAAACGCGCGCGCGGCGCAGTATCTACCTCTGCGCGGTAGCATTCGATCCGGTCCATCGGCTCACCCTTAAACCCTTCGACCAATACCAGATCACAGGGTGCCAGCTTGTTTAAAAGATCCAACAGTGTTGGCTCTGTAGCACCCCGCAGCTCATGCATCATCGCCCAGCGCGTATCCGAACAAATCAAAACCTCCCTTGCGCCCGCTTCGCGATGGCGGAAGGAATCCCGACCCTCATGATCAATGTCAAAATCATGATGCGCGTGTTTAATCGTTGATACGCTAAGGCCGCGACTGGTAAATTCAGTAACAAGGCGTTCCACAAGCGAGGTTTTGCCGGAGTTTTTCCAACCGCTAATGCCGAATATTTTCACTTGGCGACTTCCTGCTCTGCCCGTTTTAAATCTTCAGGTGTGTTTATGTTGAAAAACGGATCGATGCCAGAGACTTCGAAATCAACTGCCTCCCATCCAACATCATCAGCCGCCGCCATAACCTTACGGACATTATTGTCGAGCGATTTAAGTACTTTTGGTACGGCGGAAACTGACCAAGATCCAAAAACAGGATGAAGCCCATCAGGAGAACGCGCAATCGTAACTGGCTCTTCTTGAGGGAAATATATCGACCTTGGTTCGATAATACGCTTCACAAAGTTGTCGGGAAAGAATGGGGTGTCTGCAGCAATCGTTACAATTCCTTCAAACCCATGCACCTCGGCATTTGATAGCCCCGCAAATATGCCCGCTAAGGGACCCTGAAAACCTTCGTGGTTGTCCTCAATATGGGACGCGCCTAATTTCGAAAGTAAGGTTTTTTCCTTTGGGCCAACAATCGTGACATGTTCGATTTGTTGTTTCAGCCGTTTCACCGCGCGTCTGATCAGCAACTCGCCCCCTAGTTCAACGAATAATTTGTCCTGACCCATGCGGCGCGATTGCCCGCCCGCAAGAACTACGCCGAGCAGATTGCTGATTTTAGTCATGCGTCAAAAACCAAATTATCTTCGCCCGACAAGCAAATGAATCTTTCGCCGCGTAAGCGTCCGACCATTGTTAGCCCGACTTGATTCGCAATCTCAGTCCCCCACACGGTGAATCCAGAACGCGAAACCAGCGCGGGGATCCCCATCAAAGCGCATTTAATCACCATCTCTGATGTTAAGCGGCCCGTAGTATAAAGGATCTTATTATCTGGCACGATCTGTTCTGAACGCATCCAGCCTGCGATTTTATCAACCGCGTTGTGGCGTCCAACATCTTCCATATAGACTAAAGGTCGATCTTCTTCGCACAGAACACAGCCGTGAATGGCCCCTGCTTCCAGATAAAGGCTGGGCATTTGATTGATTTCTTTGGTCAGCGAATGAAGCCATGAGACATGCAATGGATTTTGAGGCAGCGTGACTTCTTCCAACCCTTCCATCATATCACCAAAAACCGTGCCAACAGCGCAGCCAGAAGTCTTGGTTTTTTTCTTTACTTTTTCTTCATAAACGGTGCCGCTCTTAGTGCGCACGACGATCGTTTCCAAATCTTCATCGAAATCAATGCCAGCGATTTCCTCTTCATCACTCAACATGCCCTGATTCATCAAAAATCCAAGCGCGAGGTATTCAGGATAATCGCCAATTGTCATGACCGTGACAATTTCTTGGGCGTTCAAAAAGATCGTTAATGGACGCTCTTCGACAACTTTAATTTCTGACGTTTTCCCCTCGTGATCGACGCCCCGAATCCCACGGGTTAGCCGTGGGTTCGACAAGTCAGGGCCGATAAGGAGTTTTCGTTCTTGATCCATTGCACCTTCTTGGAAAAGCTCGTAACGATTGGCTACGGTATATCGCGAGAAATCTAATATGGCGAGCCATTCACAAACACTCAAATCAGGCATCAAAGTGGGCATGCGCGACGCAATGCCATTTATTTTGGTGGCGGCCCCGTTTGGTCTGCTATTTGGCGTGGTGGGAACAGAGGCCGGATTGAACCTATTAGAGGTGATGACCATGACAACTTTGGTCATTGCGGGCGCATCGCAATTCACCGCTGTTGCCCTTTGGTTAGAAGAAGCGCCAACCATCATTGTTCTGATCGCCGCACTTGCTGTGAACCTGCGCATGGCTATGTACTCTGCAGCGCTTGTCCCCCATTTCAGGGGCGCACCGATGCGATTTAGGCTATTAATGGGCTATGCTCTGGTGGATCAGAACTTTGCTCTTACCGATGGTAAATTTGCCGGCGATACCAAGACTCCGTGGGAATTTCGGGCTGGCTATTTCTTCGGCGCATTTATTATGATTGCCCCTTTTTGGATATCTTTTACCTATATAGGCGCGGTCTTCGGCACCCAAATCCCGCCTGAATACGCCATCGATTTCGCCCTTCCAATTATGTTTCTTGCGTTGATTGGACCGATGTTGCGTTCCATCCCGCACTACGTTGCCGCGTTCTGTTCCGTTGCATTCGCTCTTGGACTTGCTTGGATGCCCTTCGGTCTTGGTCTGTTGGTCGCAGCATTCATAGCCATCATTGTTGCAAGCATGGTTGAGGTATGGCTCGCGAGGAAAGCGGCATGATCGGAAATCCAGATATTTGGCCGATCATCATCGGCCTTGCTATTGGCACTTATATTATTCGCTTTTCCTTTTTGGGTATCATTGGTGATCGCCCGATCCCACTTTGGTTTGAACGCGGGTTGAAATACGTGGGCGTTGCCATACTGCCTGGGTTGATTGCCCCTTGGGTTTTGTGGCCAGCGGCAACTGGCGGCGAACCTGATCCCGCCCGCCTTGCCGCCGCGACCATTGCTTTGGTCGTTGGGGTCACAACGCGCAATGTGCTTTGGGCCATTCTGTCAGGCTTTATTGTTCTTTACGCAATGCTTTTCGCCATGGGGCAAATCTAAACGGGTAGTGCCGTCGTTTTAAACACGGTGCGCAAAGCAAAGCTTGATTGCATCTGATTTACATGCGGTAGCCGCGAAAGATGGCGGCGATGGATCCTTGCAAAATCTTCGGTATCTGCGCAGACAATTTTGAGAAGGTAGTCTGCGGTACCTGCCATTAAATGACACTCCAAAACATCAGGAATAAGACGGAGTTCTTTTTCAAAACTATCTAAGGCCTCTTCGGATTGGCTGGACAATGTAATCTCAACAAACACGGTAGTTTTGCGATCGATTTTTTGCGGATCAAGAAGGGCAACGTAATCTTTGATAAACCCCTCTTTTTCCAATATGCTGACGCGGCGATGACAGGCTGACGCCGACAGGTTCACCGCCTCCGACAGTTCCAGATTCGAAAGCCGCCCTTTGCGTTGTAGGGCATTAAGAATCCGACGATCTGTATCATCAATTTCCATATTTCTCGAATAACCTTTCAATAATCGAACTGAAATTCGAATATACGTCAAAGAAATCCCATTAATGCAAGAAAATTCGTGGGTAAATCTTTTCTACATCAGTGAAAGTTACCTCAAAGGATGGAGGAACTCATGATTATTGGATGTCCCAAAGAAATTAAAAACCAAGAATATCGCGTTGGCATGACGCCAGCGGCTGCGGCCGAAGCAACGGCGCGCGGTCATAACGTGGTGATCGAAACCAAAGCAGGTGAAGGTTCTGGGTTTGGCGATGACGAATATATCGCTGCAGGTGCCGAAATACTCGGTACCGCTGATGAAGTATTCGCGAAGGCGGAAATGATCGTTAAGGTCAAAGAGCCACAAGCAGGCGAACGAAAAATGCTGCGCGAAGGCCAGCTGTTGTTTACCTACCTGCATCTTGCCCCAGATCCCGAACAGACTAAGGATTTGCTTGAAAGCGGTGTGACCGCAATTGCCTATGAAACGGTGACGGATGCTAATGGCGGCTTGCCGCTACTTGCCCCGATGTCAGAGGTGGCGGGCAAACTTGCGCCGCAAGTTGGCAGTTGGGCCCTGCAAAAGGCAAATGGCGGGCGTGGCACATTGATGGGTGGTGTCCCAGGTGTTGGCCCAGCGGAAGTTGTCGTGATCGGTGGTGGCAATGTGGGCGTACACGCCGCACGCGTGGCTGCTGGCATGGGCGCAGATGTTACCGTCCTTGATATGTCTTTGCCGCGTATGCGCTATCTTGATGATGTGTTCGGGCATGTGTTCAAAACGCGCTATTCAAATCGCGAAAATACAGCACAACTTATTCAATCCGCGGATATGGTCATTGGCGCGGTCTTAATCCCAGGTGCAGCTGCGCCAAAACTTATCACCCGCGAGCAACTGTCAACAATGAAACAAGGTTCCGTGCTGGTCGACGTTGCAATCGACCAAGGGGGATGCTTTGAAACATCCAAGGCAACAACGCATGACGATCCGATTTACGAGGTTGATGGGGTTGTGCATTACTGCGTAGCAAATATGCCAGGTGCCGTTGCCCGCACGTCAACAATCGCCCTTGGGAATGCAACCATGCCCTTCATGTTGTCACTTGCCGACAAGGGTTGGCGCGAGGCTTGCGCGGCAGACCCGCACTTGCTTGCCGGGCTTAATACTCACGCTGGCAATCTGACTTATTTTGCCGTGGGAAAAGCCTTGGGGATTGACGTTCTTAGCCCTGAATTGGCTTTGAAGCGCTAAGACAGTAAGAGTCGTTTTTGCACTTCAGGATCGGGTAGGTTGCATAAATCTGCGCGTCCCAACAACCGAATGCGATTGCGTGCAATCAGGCGATAGCCCCAATCCATTATCGGTTTGGGAACAATATGAAAAATCGCGGCGATATTCCAAATTCCACCCAAGCGGCGCGCGACATGTAAAAACGCTTCGGCCGAAGAATAGGATTGACCATCCACCATATATAACCAGCTTGATGGGTCCTCTGGGTCCATATCATGGTCCAGCATCAATTTACGCCCCAACTCCGATTGCAGAGGGATAATCAAAAATTCGCCTTTGTTATCATTGCGCGCAATCCACCGCGCCGC
>CAZRFT010000139.1:0-6865 GCA_964599255.1 uncultured Neptunicoccus sp.
TATTTATTGTCGAATTTCGACTTCGTCACAGAATCGTTCACGTTGATCGCAGGGAATGGCAAGCGGCCATCACGCTGAAGTTCATAAAGGCGATGAACACCCGTTGTTGTTTCTTCAGACACGCCTTTGATCGCCTCTTTGGTTTTTGTGAACCAACCTGGGCTTTCTTTCATACGCTTCATGATTTGAGCTTTGATCACTTCCTCTTCATCAGAAGATGGAACAGGAATAATATCCTCGCCCGCTTCTGCGCGCGCCCCTAGAAGTACGTAGAGGGTCGCATCGCCCCCATCATCCAAAATCATGTTTGGCCCATCATCGAACAAGAAAGATTTGTCTAGATAATCCCAATGCTCTTCCAAGGTCTGACCTTTAATCGCAAACACAGGGATGCCCGCTTTGGCGATTGCCGCTGCTGCATGATCTTGGGTCGAGAAGATATTACAAGAGGCCCAACGCACATCCGCGCCAAGCTCAACAAGCGTTTCAATCAACACTGCTGTTTGAATAGTCATATGAAGCGAGCCAACAATGCGTGCGCCCTTTAGGGGTTTGCTCTTCCCGTATTCTTGGCGCAGGGACATCAATCCCGGCATTTCGGTTTCAGCAATATCCAATTCCTTGCGACCAAATCCCGCAAGTTCGATATCTTTGACGATATAATCATTTGCCATGGTAACGGCGCTCCTATCGAAAATTTGCGCGGTCAGTAACATGGGGCGGCTTTGGGAACAATCATCAATATGTGGGTCTGATCATCACATATATTCATGGGTTTTCGCCTGCCGCCAGACAGGGTAACAGGGTTTCAAATCAAAGGTCTCACATGCCCAAACAACCCCGCGCATGGCAAAGAATGTTATCTGGACGCAGGTTGGATCTGCTCGATCCATCACCATTGGATATTGAGATCGAAGATATCGCGCATGGGCTTGCATTTGTGGCCCGTTGGAATGGCCAAACCAAAGGTGAATTTCCCTATTCGGTCGCAGAGCATTCGTTATTAGTCGAAGAAATCTTTTCAGAGCTGAACCCCAAAACAGACCCCAAATGGCAACTCGTCGCACTATTACATGATGCACCCGAATATGTGATTGGCGATATGATTAGCCCGGTCAAAGCAACAGTTGGGCCCGGCTACGGCGCGCTCGATGATCGACTTATGACGGCGATTCATGTGCGTTTTGGGTTGCCTGCACAGACGCCCACGACCATCAAAAAGCAAATTAAGCGCGCGGATCGTCAATCTGCTTGGCTTGAGGCCGTTGAGATCGCGGGATTCACGCAAAAAGAGGCGGATAAGCACTTTGGCGACCCTATTTGGTCGGATTTAAAGAAGCGCGGGCTAAAACCATCTGCTCCAATGTCGGCCAAACAAGCCTTTTTGGATCGATTTTTGGAATTGATGGATAAGATTTAAGCCCATGGAAAAATCAAAACTTTATTATGTTGATGGCTCCCCCTTTGCACGGCTTTGTCGCGCATTGATACTGGAATGGAACTTGCCCGTTGAAATGGTCGAGCTATCTTTTCCGCTGGACGAGGATTTCTTTGCCGAAAATCCACTTGGACAGGTCCCCCTTTTGAAAACAGTGGGGGAGAGCATTTTTCCAACACTTCAAATCGCAGAGCAGCTTTGGGCAATGACGGAGGAAGCAAGCATTCCGACATTCGAACCGCTCGAAGATCGTCAAATGATGACTGTGATCCTCGCGATGGGGGATGCAATGAAAGATGCCGCCTATCAAGAATGGGCGGGGCTCGAGCAAACTGGACATTCAAAGCTTGGGTTTAATCCAGCCGAGCGAAACTTAGCGCGGGTACAGGCGACCTTGGATTGGATCGAAAGCCAAGCGGATAAGTGGCTTTGCGGGGACGAGGTGTCTGTTGCCGACTATGCGCTGGCTTGCATGTTGCTTTGGTCCGAAAGCCGCCGCCCCATAGAGTGGAAGAATCGCAAAAAAATCGCGCGTATCGTCGATGCCGTATCACAAGGCGAACATTTTTCCGCGACCGCGCCTGGGCCGTGGAAGGCGCCAATTCCCGCCTAAAGGTTCTTTATTTAAACGTCACAACGTTTCGAATGCCTTTGCCCGCCTTCGTTGCCTCAATTGCGTCGTTGATCTGCGTGAAGTCAAACTTATCACTGATCAATTCATTCAGTTTCAAGATACCCTCTTGATATTCACGGATCAACTTGGGCATGTCCCGACTAAGAAGTGTCTCCCCCATTTTAGAACCACGAATAACTTGGCTCATCGCGGCTAAATTCACGGGTATATACTCTGCCAACGCACCCACAGCCGGCATACCGACCAACACCACTTCGCCTTTTGCAGACAACAAATTGGGGGCTTGGTTAAAGGCTGGGATCGCGCCCACGGTCACAAAAACATAGTCCGCGCCTCGTCCCTCTGTTAGCGCTTCGACATTCTTCCGCGTCACGTCTTGAACCAAAAGACCTTGGGTAGCGCCGAACTCTTTAGCGACCGATAGTTTTTCCTCGCTAATATCAACAGCGATCACCTCTGAGGCGCCATTGATTGCAGCACTTTGAATCGCATTTAAACCGACGCCGCCTGCACCGATAACCACAACATGCGAATTTGGCTTCATTTGTGCCGAATTGGTGACCGCGCCATATCCCGTCACAACCCCACAGGACAGAAGGCTTGCCACCTCAAAACCCATATCTTTGGGCATGGGGAAAACCTGGCTTTGATCAACCAAAACTTCCTCTGCAAAGGCAGCGGTGAACATACCTTGGTTAATCGGCGCGCCATCAGCATCCGTTAAAGGGGAGGCATCGAGCGAGCTTGGGTTTCCTTCGCAGCTTGTGGGGCAATCCTCTTTGCAGAAACGGCAGTTACCGCAACCGCGAATAAGCGTCACCAGGACAGGATCGCCGACTGCGTATCCATCGACCCCTTCACCAACTTCACTGACCACGCCAGCGGCTTCGTGGCCAAAAATGGCCGGCAAGTCGCCGCCCCAAATTCCTTCGATATAGGCAACATCAGAATGGCAGATCGCCACCGCTTTCATCTTTACCCGAATTTCACCAGCGCGGGTTTCGCGCAATTTCACATCTTCGATTTCTAAAGGCTTACCAAAATCCCGACAAATAGCAGCTTTCATTCCGCATTCCCTTTTTTCGCTCGCCATAGGGTTACGTGGACGCACGCAAAAATCGGTACTAATCGCGACATGAATGGTCTTTTTTAAGCCTCGCCCGCACCGCGGCGCGAAACATCACTTTCAGGAACCAATGCCTTTTGAAAGAAATCTAGGACCTCTTGCGGGATTTGATCTGGCCGTGCGTGACCTTTGGCTAGATTGCTTGTCAACGCTTGGGTGATTGCAGAGCCCACAACATCGTTTGGTATCTCGTCAGAAATCCCCAAATCCGCGCGGTAGGCGCCCAAAGTCAAACCGCAAATTGGCTCGCCATCTTCGATGTTCAATGGCTGCGCTTTGCCTTCTGCAAATTCCAAAATTTCGATCAAGGCGCCAAAGCCGTCCTCTCCTGCTTCGATTAGTGCCAGGGTCGCTGCTGCGGCGTCACTCGCCAATCCCCAGCTATAACCCGCGCCCCGTGCGGCAATTTTGCAATTAAAGATAATCTCAGACCGCGTCAGCATAAGTTGCCTCATAAGCCATCACATCAGCGGCAAGTGGCGCGTCTTGATACATCACAATACGCAGCCATCGATCAGATCGTGGGTCAAACTTTGTCGCGCCAAAAAGCGAAAGTTTGGCGCGCAACATATCCACGGGTCGAAACTCTGCTTCTAATAGATTGTCGTGAATTTCCGCATAGGGTTTATCGGACAAGGTTTGGACGCGGTGTGCAGCCTGTCGAAACTTTGGATTCGCCAACAGGAAATCCGCAACATTCCCATCATTTGGCAAAGCTTTATGGAGCGCGTTTACATCCCGAGCGATGGCAAGCGGGAATTCCAACTCTCCCCCGTCTTCTTCGAACCGCTCGCCAAGGCGCGGCTCTAATTTGTTCTGAGAGTAGTACCAAAATCTTGCATTTTCGCGATCTTGATCAAAATCGATATCGAGGGTCCACCCATAGTGATTTTCAATCATGGATTTCAGTGCGGTGCAGGATTGTATCCCATCTACTCGGGCGATCTTTTCTTCTGCGAATTGCATATGATCTGCCAATTCATCAATCATAGCGCCATAAGGTTCCATCAGGCAGGAAACCAGCTGTTCTTGCGCCTCGACCCCGCAATCTTCGTATGTTCGCGCCAGAAGTGCCCGCCAAGGATATGCTTCATGGGATAAATCCCCATAATAGCTCAATATTTTTTCTAATCCCTCGCGCAACTCCTTGATTGCAGTGGCTTGAATTTCATCGATAGTTTCCCAGTTTTTGGCATTAGCAAGGGCCTTGATCAGAACGTTTTGAACCGTGCGACGTTCATCCTCGCTTGGCTCGCGTATCTCTAGGACACGCGCGAGGGCAATTTCACGCGCCTCGACCCAGCGATGTAGCAATGCTGGATGGTTCACCAAGAACGGCGCCATGCCAAGCCCCGTGGAATTTCCAATACCGAACATACGGCGTATTTCATGGGTAAGCGTGACGGCATCATCACCACCCTTCATACGCGCCATATGTTCCACAAGATCGAGGACAAATTCACGGATCATAAAGACCGTCATCATTTCCACTTGGAAACTGGCCGTGAATTCAGGTCGATCCCGGATTTCTATACGATCAGCAGCGCCAAATTTGCCAGAGCCGTAAACGGCCGTGGTGCGCATCAAATAGCCAACCGTTTGAATAAGCGCTTTATCAGGTTGTTTTCCGTTTGAAAGCGCGTAGACGACATGGCTCCACATTCGCGCGGAACGATTGGCGCGCGAAAGCACAAGCTCTTTGTTTGTGACGCGGCCTGCTTCCTGTTTTGGAACATTTTGGCGAAGACGCTCTATATCCTCAGCCGTAGGCACCCCATCGTGCAGGGCATAAGTCGTGTCCCATTGCGTGGCGATGACCCGATCAGAGCGTTCTTCATCGGGGATATTATGGGCGAAAGCAACGAGAGTGTATTTGCGAACGCCCATGTCGACTTGGTAGGTTGCATGGCCCACACCGGTTTCATCGATCTGCCAATCGGTTTGAGAAAACTTCCAACCTTTATCGCGTGCGCGCCTTAGGAATGTTGGCATGAAGGAAAGCCGCGTTGCGTGCATGGCGCCCAAGCGTTTGAGCCGCATCACTTCCGCCGCTGGTCGTAGCTTCATTTTACCGGCCCAAAGTTCTCGTCATAGAAGCGTAGCCAATTGTCACCCATGACTTTGTTCACATCTTCTTGGCTCATTCCAACCGCAGCTAAGCCCGCAGCAATATTAGGAAAATCCTTATTATCCTTGTAGAATTCTGGCATTGGTGGGAAGCCAGGAGCGGCGGCCGATCCTTCGCCGTAATCTATTTTCTTGGTCCAGCGTCCCACACGCATCCATTCAACGACACTGTCGGGCTGATCCTGACAAAGGTCCGTGCCGATGCCGATATTATCGATGCCCATCAGATCCGCCGTATCCGAGATCATTTGGCAGAAACTTTCAAGGGTGCAGTTCGAGCCATCTTTTAAGTGATGCGGGTAGATTGAAAATCCGAGCATCCCGCCGGTTTCACCCAGCGCTTTCAGCACCGTGTCAGATTTGTTGCGAAGGGCTTTGTGCCAGAAAGTTGGGTTTGCATGTGTAATCGCAATCGGTCGGCTGGAATGCTCGATCGCTTCTAAGGTGGAGCGTTCGGCCGAATGGCTCATATCCACTACCAAGCCAACGCGGTTCATTTCCTCAACAACTTCGCGCCCCATACGGGTCAGGCCGGTGTCATCATCCTCATAACACCCCGTCGCAAGAAGCGACTGGTTGTTATAGGTCAGCTGCATGAAACGCGCGCCAAGTCTGTGGCAAACTTCAACCAGTCCAATGTCATCTTCAATCGGGCTTGGGTTTTGGTAGCCGAAGAAAATAGCGGTGCGCCCCTCTTCTCGCGCGCGGCGCACATCGGCGCCAGTAAAACCTTGGAAGATCAAATCAAAATATTGTTCGAAATAGCGGTTCCAGCGTTCCACTTGGAGCACCATTTCTCGAAATGATTCATGATAAACGATCGTTACGTGGACCGCGTCTAACCCGCCCATGCGCATTTCGCGGAAGATTTTTTCCGACCAATTGGCGTATTGCAAATTATCTATGCGATAGCCGCTCATTTTGGGCCCTCTGACAATTTTTGTAGTTGCGCCCAAACATGTGGTTCTAAATCCACTTCGCTGGGCATATCAAACCTTGAGCCGGGCAGACGCGCACCCTCTTGTGCATCAACTGCGTCTTTTAGAGCGCTGATTTGATTGTGAAAATTAGCATTGTGAATGGTTGGATCCAAAATGAAATAATATTGCCCTAGATTATGAGGGCTTCCAGTTGGCGCCTTGAGCGGCTCCACGTCTGTGGATGCAATCGAGCCGGTAAATGCCGCGGCCAGCACCTCGACCATCAACCCATGTCCCCAACCCTTGTAGCCGCCTGCGCTTTTTAGCGATCCTTTAAGCGCTGCTTCTGGATCGGTGGTATCTGCACCCGTTTCATCAATCGCCCAGCCTAGTGGGATTTTTTCGCCAGCGGCTTTCGCCATGGTTATTTTCCCCAATGCAATAGCGGTCGTGGAATAATCAAACTGGAAGGCCACACCATTTTCAGAAGGCACAGACATCGCCATCGGGTTTGTACCGATTACGCGCTTATTGCCACCAGGAGGCGCTGTGATCGCCGATGCGTTTGTGTAGCCAAGCGCGATGTAACCACGTTTGGCGATTTGTTCAGTGAAAAATCC
>CAZRFT010000140.1:0-3592 GCA_964599255.1 uncultured Neptunicoccus sp.
GTTTACTATAAAGAGCCGCGCAAAGAAAAACCCCCTCGCATGTGCGAAATGCCAAAAACCTATTTCGACAAGTTGGATCAAGGATACGAGAAAGCCTCAGGATACACACGACGCAATGAATACATCCGAAAATACCGTCCCCGTCGCGGTTTCCTGAACGAGCGAGAGTTGCGCGCAGCGAAGGTAGCGTGGACTTATTTTGAACAATTCACCCAGGAAAATACGGGACTGGCAAATTCGGTTGGCAACTACCCGTCAACGACGCTTTGGGATACGGCGTCTTATGTTGCCGGAGCCGTTGCGGCCTATGAGCTTTGTCTGATCGAAAAACCGGAATTTGATCGGCGCATGACGCGGCTTTTCACGACGATCAAAGGGCTTGAGCTGTTTCGCGGCGAAATGCCTAACAAAGTATATCACACCAAATCAGGCATGAAGGTCGATTATACCAACAAAGCCGGAGAAATTGGATTTTCCGCGCTTGATATTGGTCGCATGCTGGTCTGGATGCGCATCGTTAAAAACCGCTATCCCCACCTTGGAAATACGATTGATAGCGTTCTGCTGAAGTGGGATTTCAAAAACATTATCTCGGAAGAAGGGCTGCTCTTTGGCGCATATGTCGACAAAGAAACGGGCGAAACCGTTTATGCTCAGGAAGGCCGTCTTGGTTACGAGGAATATTCCGCAAAAGGTTTCGCACTTTGGGGGTTTGAACCTGTCCTAGCACATCGGGCAGAGCCGTTTCTGACGGCATCGATCTTTGGGATCCAAGTTCCCTATGATGGAAGGGACCCGCGTATTTTTCATAGTCAAAACTATGTCGTGACAGAGTCCTACCTACAGGACGGTCTCGAGCTTGGCTTTGACTTGCCTCATGACGACAGCTCTCCGGATTGGATCAGTTCAGATGGATGGCGCGCCGAGTTCGCTGACCGTGTCTATGAGGTTCAGGAAAACCGTTGGCGTCGCACGGGATTCATGACCGCGCGATCAGAACACAACGTGAAAGGGCCACCTTACTTCACCTATGACACCATTTTTTCTGACGGCTACCCTTGGAATACCGTTACGCCACGAGGTGACTATGTCCCCGATCACGCGGCGGTTGCTGCCAAGGCGGCTCTCGGGCTCTGGGCGCTTTGGGACACAGAATATACTGATGTTTTATACGAAGCGATTATTGAGCTCTACGACCCTGAAAAAGGCATGTTCGAGGGCCTGTACGAACGAGGGCAAGGGCGTGTTGAAATTTTCACAGCGAACAACAATGGCATCATCCTTACGTCCCTATTGCACAAGGTGCAGGGAAAAATTCTGACCGGTTATCATGGGGATACCGAAGTTTGGTACACAGCCTTTCGCGACCAGGACGTCCGCGAGCGTCGCAAATACCCTGACCCTCCACAGCGGAATGACTGGCTTCCGGCCCTTCGCCACTCCATTCAAATAGAGGAAGACTTCTAATGGCAAAGAACTATGTGAAATCCCTGCTAATTGGGTCGGTGTGCCTCTCTTTGGGCTTCTCCTCCCCAATATGGGCGCAGCAGTCGGCAGTGGATGATGCCGACAGCTTTACGTCTGAAAACGCGATCTTGGACACCTCAATTTTATTCGCAATTGGCGCGCGCGAAGCTCGACAAGAACTGCGAGGGTCATTTGGCTGGCCAACCTTTCAGGAAGGTTTGGTCGAGGGTGTGTATTTCAGATTTGATCCAGACGGTTATGCAAGATTTTCGCCGTCTCCGCGGTTGGACACAGATGTGTTCGAAGTCATCTGCCGACCGCGGACATATACATGTATGGGGCGGAAAAACGGTCTTGCAGTCGCATTGACATCGCGAGGATCCTTACAGCTTCGCATGGAAAATGTTCTCGAAACGGATCAGTTCTTCGTTTCTGACGGTGTAAGCGAACTGCCTCTTCCTCAGAATATTTTGCAACCTTTGGATCCACGGCTAGAGTTGCTGCTCTCTTCGGGTGGCGAACTTGTTGTAAAGCGTCGCGAAGCAGAAGCTGAGCAAGTTTCTCTCGTTGGATTTGCCGCCGTTGCAGCCTACCTACGTTGGATTTCAGCGCGTCAGGATTACGTCGTTTTGCCACGAGGTTGGCCCGTTCCAAATTCGGACAGCGCAGTGGCAGTAATAGGTCTAACGCAAGCTGCCAGTTGGCAATCACCAATGCCGCAGCCCTTAATTCCTCAGGCTGTTCAGCAGGGGTTAGACCAAAGCAATCAGTCGCAAATAACAGAGATTGCAGAAACGTCGAAAGAGGCCTTCGAGCTTTTGAAGGAAATCGCAGACCCAAGACCAGTTCGCTTGGCGCCAAACTCTTCGGCCCCTCAAGCCGAGACGCTTTTGCTTCTAACAGAGCTAAAGATGTCTATCGACACGCTTGCATCGCAGTTGCATTCATTTGCGGTTTGCTCAGCACCCAAATCGGCTGAAGTTGCCACATCAATGCTCATGCCGGATCACCAAGAAACGGTCTCGAATGAGATCACTATGGATGCTGTCGGTATGGGGGCACAAAGTGATGCGTCATTGGCAAAAAGGTTAGAGTTTCTGATCGAAGAAATCGGCCTTCCAGCTGACCTTGCATTGATTGTTGCCCAACAAGGCAAAGTATCCGAGCTTGAAGTGGCCGAGGATCAAAGCGACGTCGTTGGGGATATTTTGAGCGAGCTACGGGCTCAGCTGCAGTCAGAAAATACAAGTGAAAGCAACGAGGTAGAAAGTTCAGACTACAAACTATTGAGCGAGTATTTTAAGTCGGTCAAACAATAGCCATTTTGACTTTCGCCGTTGGTGCAAATGCTTCTGAGGCACTAACGACATCGCCTTATGAAAAGACCGCTAGCCGAATGGCCCTTGTGTGGTTGAGGTATTGAGCGCCTATCTATTCATTCCGAGAAAAGGGCCGAAGGCTTTGTAGTGAAGCGCTTCCAAAACAATAGCATTGGTGTTTAAGGCATAGACGGAATTTGTGGCACCGCTCTCTTCATAAATTCCAGCTTGCCACCCGTCGCCTTCTTCGGGCAGATCTTCAATGTGGCTGCGCATTTCTTTCACATATTCCGTGCCGTAAATTGCGTCCCAACCAAAGACAGCTTTTGTGCTAAGAGTTCTCATTTTGTCGTGTCGGTTTCCGGACTCATCGACAACTGCCCATGCTGATCCATTGGAAAATACAGACGAATAAACGAAACTCGGGTGCTGATCCAAGTGGTCCTCGGAAACCATAGTGGGAATGCCACTGCGCTCGAACCTGGCCTGCTGGGCGGCGTAGACTTTGTGTGCTAGGATTTCTCCTTCGCGGTTTAGACCGATCTCGAAGGCTTGAAGTAAGAAAGGTTCACTGAGAATTGGAGTGATCGCTTTGAAGCTCGAAGACCTTCTTTGGTCTCGGGGAATAGCGACGCCTTCAACGTTCACCCACTCGAGGTTACGCGCCGCAGACATGGCGGCTGCAACGTCCAGGCGCCAAAGTGCAGCGGCACGGGCTCCATATTGCTCGTATCCCAAGCGACCTTCCTGCAAAAGGATTGTTTTCCCATTTTCGCGGGTGGCCCCCCACAGTTCCCCCGTATTGG
>CAZRFT010000141.1:0-1024 GCA_964599255.1 uncultured Neptunicoccus sp.
GGGTAGGTTTTGCGTTTGGGTACCTCCACGAGCTCTCTCGGGGAGTATTGTGGTTTGTGTTCGGGTGTAGGTAGGAGTCCACAATATACTTCCCGTTACCTTCGGCGATGTCCGAGAGGAAGTAGATCCTTTTGGCTAGTCAGCATTGGTTGAGCGACTTGAGGTCGGGTTGGGTGACGTGGGGAAGTCTGGCGAGGATCTCCATGATTGGTTGATCGTTTTTCCTCTGGTCTGGTGGGCGGAGTGGTTTGTCAAGTTCGATGAAGATGTTGTGGTTTGAGCAGAAGTTCCACATGGCGTGGGCGAGGGTGGAGGGTGGAAGGGAATAACCCCAGGTGTCGATGTCCATGTGGAGGAAATCTTCATCTGTTCCGATGGTTAGTTGGGCCGTCTCAAGTTGTGTGCGGAGGCTGTGGCCTGGTAAGGAGTCTGAGGAGCCAAGTGTGAGTAAGTTCGAGATATGTTCGATGCCTTGCTCGACGTATGGGTGAGGTAGGTCTAGACCCATGAAATCGGTCGGGGCGTGTCTCCTTAGTTTCGGATAATTGCGGTTAGCACCCAGTGCTGGAAGGAGAGATTTGTATAGGCTACGGACAACGGTGTCACCTTGTGTCCATGTCATGGTGCATACTGAGAGTGGGAACTTGAAGCTCGGCCAGATGGTCGTACGTATCGCATGCCAGGCCAGTTGACGGTCGATGTACGAGCGTTTTATGTGGCTAGCCCATGTGTCCGCTTTGCGTTTCATAGCCACGAGTTGTTCCGTCAAGCCGCCATCTAGGCTTTGTGTAAACCCAACAGCTTTGACTCCCATTTTGGTCAAGATTCTCTGTATATTTTGCCTTGTTCCGTCGACTTGGATCAAGATGTGTCCGGGTGTAGCAGCGGGTGGTTTTATGTGTGGTTTGCCATTATGGAAGTTGAAGGCTTTGATGGACCATGCGCACTTGGCTGGTTTAAGTGTGCCTCCAGATGCTTGGAGCCCGCCTTGCCATGTGTCAATAGTTGACTAAAGTTGATGTAT
>CAZRFT010000142.1:0-4127 GCA_964599255.1 uncultured Neptunicoccus sp.
TGCGGACATTTGACACCCGCCAGCCAGTGACAAACCAAGTGGATGAAGATGCGACCGATCCAATGGTCTCGCGCGCAATCCGGTTGATGCAGGCCAATTTAGAGGATCCAATTTCGACCAAGGATTTGGCAGAAGAGTTGAATACGACAACACGTTCGCTGGAGCGGAAATTCAAGTCGGAGCTGAAAAAATCCCCAGGCTCATTCTACCGAGAATTGCGCCTGATCCGAGCTCATAACCTGATCAAAAACACAAATATGGGCTTGGCAGAAATCGCGGCCGCTTGCGGCTTTGGCACGGGCTTTGCGCGTGCCTTCAAAGACTATTACGGCAAAACGCCGTCCCACGTAAAAAATGAATCGATTGTCTGAGGGAAGAAGAATGGAACTACCTAGCAAAGCACGTGCGGTAATTGTTGGCGGTGGTGTGATCGGCTGTTCGGTGGCCTATCACCTAGTTAAAAAGGGATGGAAAGATGTTGTGTTGCTGGAACGCAAACAGCTGACTTCAGGGACCACTTGGCATGCGGCTGGCTTAATTGCGCAGCTTCGTGCGACTGCAAATATGACCAAGCTCGCGAAATATAGCCAAGAGCTTTATGGAAATCTGGAAGAAGAAACAGGTGTTGCCACAGGCTTCAAGCGCGTGGGCTCGATAACGGTTGCGCTGACGGAAGAGCGCAAAGAAGAGATCTATCGACAAGCAGCGATGGCACGCGCGTTTGGTGTCGAGGTCGAAGAAATCTCACCTGAAGAAGTCAAACAACGCTACGAGCATCTAAACATTGACGATGTGACCGCAGGCGTATGGTTGCCGTTGGACGGTCAGGGGGATCCTGCGAATATTGCACTGGCTTTGGCCAAGGGAGCCCGCAATGGTGGCGCGCTTGTCAAAGAGAATGTGAAGGTGACCGGAATGACACGTGTGGGTCAGCGGATCACTGGAGTGAACTGGAACGCAGGTGGGGAAGAAGGCCATATTGAGTGCGATATGGTTGTGAACTGTGCGGGCATGTGGGGCCACGAAGTGGGTCGTATGGCGGGCGTGAATGTGCCGCTTCATGCCTGTGAACATTTCTATATCGTCACAGAAGCAATTGAGAATTTGACGCAAATGCCTGTGCTTCGCGTGCCCGATGAATGCGCCTATTACAAAGAGGATGCAGGCAAAATGCTGTTGGGTGCGTTTGAACCGAATGCAAAACCCTGGGGGATGAAGGGCATTCCTGATGATTTTGAGTTTGATCAGTTGCCTGAAGATTTCGATCACTTTGAGCCGATTTTGGAAAACGCAATCAACCGGATGCCGATGCTGGAATCCGCGGGCATTCACACCTTCTTTAATGGACCTGAAAGTTTTACACCTGATGACGCCTATCACCTTGGTCTGGCGCCTGGCATGGATAATGTATGGGTTGCGGCTGGGTTTAACTCGATCGGCATTCAATCGGCTGGTGGTGCGGGCATGGCACTGGCGGAGTGGATGGATACGGGCGCAAAGCCGTTCGATTTGGGCGACGTGGATGTCAGCCGTATGCAGCCTTTCCAAGGCAATAAGCATTACCTTTATGAGCGATCGAAAGAAACGCTTGGACTGCTATACGCAGATCACTTCCCCTATTTACAAAAGGCAACTGCACGCGGTGTGCGTCGCACGCCATTCCATCACCACCTGTTAGAACGTGGTGCAGTTATGGGCGAGCTTGCGGGTTGGGAACGCGCAAACTGGTTTGCGAATGACGGGCAAAAGCCAGAATATGAATATTCATGGAAACGCCAAAATTGGTTTGAAAACTCAGCCGCAGAGCACAAGGCGGTGCGCGAAAATCTTGGCATGTATGACATGTCTTCTTTCGGCAAAATTCGCGTCGAAGGGCCAGATGCATGCCGCTTTATGAATTATATTGGCGGCGGTCAGTATGATGTCGATATCGGCAAGATCGTGTACACGCAATTCCTCAATAATAACGGGGGGATAGAGGCCGATGTTACCGTAACGCGCCTATCAGAAGCTGCTTATTTGGTCGTTACACCAGCGGCTACGCGATTGGCAGATCAAACGTGGATGGAGCGCAACAAAGGTGAATTTAATGTGGTCATCACCGATGTAACAGCGGGTGAGGGCGTATTGGCCGTTATGGGGCCTAAGTCCCGCGAATTGTTGGAAAAAGTGTCTCCCAACGATTTCTCAAACGTTGCAAATCCCTTTGGTACCGCACAAGAAATTGAGCTTGGCATGGGGCTCGCACGTGTGCACCGCGTGACCTATGTGGGTGAGTTGGGATGGGAGGTTTATGTTTCATCCGATATGGCCGGTCATGCCTTTGAGACGCTTTATGAAGCGGGCCAAGATTTGGGGGTGAAGCTGTGCGGCATGCATATGATGGACAGCTGCCGGATCGAAAAGGGTTTCCGGCACTTTGGACATGACATCACTTGCGAAGACCATGTGATAGAGGCTGGACTTGGCTTTGCTGTCAAAACCGACAAGCCCGATTTCATCGGGCGTGATGCAGTTTTGAAGAAGAAGGAAAACGGGCTGGACGCCCGTTTGCTCCAATTCCTCTTGGAAGATCCCGAACCACTGCTCTATCACAATGAGCCCGTTATTCGAGACGGCGAGATCGTCGGATATCTATCGTCCGGGAACTATGGCCACACGCTTGGCGGAGCTGTTGGCATGGGCTATGTCCCTTGCCCGGGCGAAACTGCTGAACAGGTTTTGGCATCGAGCTATGAGATTGATGTCGCGGGTGCACGGGTCAAGGCGAAAGCCAGTTTGCGACCGATGTATGATCCGAAATCAGAACGTGTGAAAGTCTAGTATCCCAGGGCGAGCCCGTCCTTGCGATGGTCGCTCGCCCCGATTAGGCAGCCGTTTTCTTCATCAATCCAAACGGTTTGAGCGCCCCCAATGGGTTCGTCTGGAATCGTGACATTGTGCCCAAGATCGGTGAGTTTCTGGATCACCTCTTCACTGTAGCCACGTTCGAGTTTTAGCGTATCGGCATCCGCAAAGCTGCGCGGTGCATCGATGGCTTCTTGGGGATCCATGCCAAAATCTTGTATGTTTGAAAGAAAGCGGGCGTGTCCATTTGGTTGATAACCGCCGCCCATAACCCCAAATGGCGCAATTGTTTCTCCATCTTTGCGAAGCATTCCTGGGATGATGGTATGTAGGGGCCGTTTGCCGCCACCGGCCTCGTTCGGATGCCCTTTTTCCAACGTGAAACCCATGCCGCGATTTTGGAAATTGATCCCGTATTTTGAGGACGCAATGCCAGAGCCAAATTTGGTGTAGCAGGAATAAATCATCGAAACGCTCATGCGGTCTTTGTCGACAACGGAAAGGCAAATTGTATCCTTGTGAATCCCATCTGCCTTTTTTCCTAGATTATCCATCGCACGTTTTGGATCGATCAGCGCGGCTAGTTTTTCCGCGGTCTCTGGTGCGAGCATATGTTCCATGCGGGTGGCCTGGTCGGCGATAAAGCGATCACGGGCGTCATAGGCGAGCTTTGCGATTTCAGCCTCAATATGCGCGCGTTCGGAACCAAAAGGATCCATCGAGGCGATGTCGAAATGCGCCATCATATTGGTCATCAGGATCGCGGTCGCACCCTGTCCGTTGGGCGGATGTTCGACCAGTTCGATGTCCTTGTAGGTGCCGCTGATCGGGTCGGTGTAGTTGGCTTCGACGCTTGCGAAATCATCCAGCGTGTGGGTGCCGCCTGCCGCCTGCAACGCGGCGACCATGTCTTCGGCGACCTCGCCTTCGTAGAACCCTTCGCGTCCGTCCATCGCGACGCGGCGCAGGACTTCGGCCTGACCGGGGGCACGGAACATCTGACCCACGCTAAGCGGTTTGTCCTGCAAGGTGAAATGCTTGCGGCCCGCGCCCTGCAGGGTGCCGTGGGAGGCGGCGTAGTCGAAGGCCACGCGCGGGGCGATGGGAATACCGGCCTCGGCGTAGTGAATGGACGGGGCGAGGATTGCTTTGAGCCCGATCTTGCCGTGGTCCTTCGCCAGCCGGATGAACCCGTCCATCGCGCCGGGCAGGCTGATCGCGTAGGGGGAGGTGAGCGGTACAACGCTATGCCCTTCGGCCCGCAGCGTCGCCGCATCCAG
>CAZRFT010000143.1:0-3786 GCA_964599255.1 uncultured Neptunicoccus sp.
CCGCGCGCTTTACGCTTCGACGAGCCAATCCAACGGATCGGTTGCAAACCACTATCCATGGTTTGCACGCAATCGCCCTCTTCCAGATCTTCAATGGCCACTTCCCCGCGATCGGTTAGGATTTGGGTGCCCCGTGTGAAACAAACAACAAATTTCTCAATTTCAGAGAAGGTTACGGTCAAGCCATCGATTGTAATCGAGCCGCTGTAATCACCTGTACCCTCATCAGGAGATTGAGTATCAATTACACCTTGGATATATGTTCGTAGGGTATCGGCTTGCGCTTCGGTCAGATTCCAATCCGTGAAATCAAGGCAGTCACCATCGGTCTCACCAGTCTCACCGCCGACAATCGTAATCGTGCCCGTGCTGTCTTGGATTTCAAAGACATCATCGCCATCGCCACCATCCGCAGTTACACCCCCACCACCGATGATAGTATCGTCACCACCGCCAGTATTGATGGTGATATCTTCACCTAGGACATTCGAGCCGCTTGCGTCAGCGACGTCATCATTGCCGGTATAAATGATGTTTTCGATTTCATCGAATGTGATATCCGCACCATCATCGAGCGTATCAATTCCGGTAACCGTTCCGTCCTCATGTGCAGGCGTCCCGTCGGCCGGTGCCCCGGCACCATAGGTAACCGTGACGCCATTATCTGAGTTCGACAGATCAAGCGTGTCACCATCATCTTGGTTGGCAAAATCGTCTGGCTGCGCTGTTTGGCCCGTCCCCGTACCATCGGCACCACCACTGACAGTAGCATTGAAATTATCCGTTTCATCATAGGCCGCATCGATGGTGAAATCGTCGTCCCCAGTGCCACCATCGGCAACGTCGCCCTCGTTGATAATGATATCATCATCGCCCGAGCCGCCATACATCGTATCCGTGCCTGTGCCACCGTCGATATCATCTGCGCCACCACCACCATAGATAAGGTCATCATCTGCCTCACCCTTGAGCGTGTCGCTGCTATCATCAAAGGCATAAAGATTATCATGCGTTTCCAGCGCAATTGGGCCGCCAGAAACATCGGGCCCATCGATTGTCGCCGACAGGCTGTCCGACCCACCATTTTCAAAGAAGCCGATGACTACTGTATATTCACCCGGTCCGAGCGTGATAGAACCGGATTCTGTGGCGCTCCCATGTAAGCCATCATTGTTAACAACCTCGACACCATCAATCCAAAGTATCGAACCATCATCCGATGTTGTGGTGAAATCGTAGGTGCCGCCAGTTTCAATGATCAGCGTGGATTCAACGCGAACCGCATATTCTTCCCCGTCGCCGCCATTATCGGCATCGAATGTCGCGACATCAAGGTCATTGGCATAGAAGGTCGCGTCTGGTGTGTTTGAATTTTCGCCCGTTGAGTCAAAACCTGCATCTGCCAGCGTAGAAAGAGAGGTCGTGAAGTCGAAATATTCGACTTTGAATTTTTCGGCGGCTCCACCACCAAAGATGACATCATCGCCTTCGCCACCGCACACGGTGTCTTCGCCTTGACCGCCTTTCAGCGTGTCATTGCCAGCTTCGCCATCGATATTATCGTCGCTAGAATTCTCAATGATCGTGTCAAAATAGACGTCGCTGATGTGAACATGGGCATCATCATTGTGATCATGGAAATAGTTCACAACATAATAAGATATAGGCCCCGCAATCGTTACCGTCGCCGCACCATCCGCTGAACTCGGAGCATTGCCGCCGTTGTCGCTAACGATCGTAGCCGAGTTTATTCCACCTCCTGGATTCGCGTCTGTGGCGGAGTCAATTCCAGAACCTACGTCTGAAAAATTAACCGCAACTTCATTACCGCTACTATCAAAAGCTGTGATGACAATTGTAGAATCTTCTTCAAGCCCGAAAATTCGGAACTGGACGTTCTCAACGTCATTGGCGAAATCAATTCGATACTCAGACTCTTCGTCGTCATTGTGCGAATCAAACTGCTGAGAGCTATCAGAATCAAAACCCAAGCCCCCCTGATCAACACCAGTCAATGCGCCCAACGTGTCATCGGCAAACTCGGTATCCATTGCTGTACCGATATCGATTTGATGCGTGTAGGTGACGGTATTGTTTGTGGTATTATAGGTGAAACCACCTTCTAACGGATCGTTATCATCAATGGGATTGCCGCTATCTGGGTCATCCACACTCGCCCAGTTAAGAACCTCTCTAACAGTTGACGTCTCATCAGTGCCGGTATCGCAAACCAAATCGTCACCATCACCTGCAGAAATAACATCATCACCCGAGCCGCCATCGATTGTATCATTCGCGCTAACTTCGTCGCAAATCGTAACAAAGTTGATGTCCGAGATATTAGGATCAACATCTTCGTCATCTTCCACATCATGGGTAATATCCAGCCTTACAATCGGCCCCGCAATTTTTACGGTGATCGTCCCATCTGCATCCGTTTGAAGTTGATCCTCGTCATTTGTTTCTTCGGCCGTCGCCTCTGTGCCCGAGGAGATAGAGATGTCGGTATCACCCGTATTGTTATACAAATCGACCTGAACAAGATTTCCATCAATATCGTAGGCGCGAATAATAAATTCTGACAAATCTTCGATGTCAGAGATATTAAATTCGACGTCTTGAACTTCCTTTTCGAAGGTCAGGCGAATATGCGTATCGCCCCCATTATCAGCGTCAAATTCAAGTGAGCTATCATTGTCGGCAATAACATTCGAACCGTCATCAAAATCAGTGACGTTGATCTCATCGGTATTGTAAATTACCGAACTAGCCGCCGTGGTTGAGTCATCTTGCTGACCAGTTATCGTGAAAGTGACAGTATTGGCACCAATAGTTAAAGCTGTGTTGTGATCTAGCGTACCGCCGCTAGCTGCGCCAAATGCCGACCATTGTAACGTACCAGGTTCGGTACTTGCAGCCGTCGCAGTGCCGGTATCTGTAATCGTATCATTACCACTACCTCCATCGACATTGTCGGCACCTTGACCACCATTGATCGTATCATCCCCGCCAAAGCCGCGAATGTAATCGTCGTCGCTGCGCTCATTGCTGGTATTGGCGCCGGTTGAATCCCCATTATCAACCTGCTCACCTTCGGGGTCATCCATATATGACCCGTCGATTGTGTCAGCATTCGCCGTACCGTCAACATAGTCATCAAGAACATCTTCAAATTCAAAACTACCGATATCAACGATACCTGTGTCATTGGTTTCGGATTCACCGTTTTCATAAAAAATCTGAACGTTGGATAGCGGGCCCGCGATGGAAATATATACCTGATCGTCATCCCCGTTCGATTGCATTTCAAGCTGAAGGACGCCTTCGGTTCCGTCTCTTTCGACGTCAACGGTTTGACCGTCATTGGTTTGAGTAATGACGACTGGTTCGCCCTGCGGTCCAATTGCCACGATACGAATCTGGTCATCCCATGACCCACCAGAGTCGAAGTCGTACATGGTGAACGTGAAATTTGTGACGGGTTCGTCAAAGGTTAAATCATAAAGCGGCTCTAGGAAGTCGGTGGAATTTGTCCCAGAAAATTGAAGGTCGTTTCCATTATCCCCGCCATAATTGGATTCTGTCCAATCTCCGCGAACGATGTATGACATTGTCGTACTAACACCGTTGTCGCCAGTGATAGTTGTTGTTCCAGAATCCTCGGTCAGACCCGCATCAATTAATGGTCTAAAATTTATTGTCGCCATAATTTCCCCCTACAGCTCTTTTCGCGATGCGACCGCTGGTGCAACGTCCGCTAGTTAACCCCTGGTTCTTCCTTCCTGA